>JAACVA010000230.1 GCA_009992615.1 Rhodobacterales bacterium | reverse complement strand
CCGCCTGCTGGAAGAGGCCGAGGCCTATCGGGCGCAGGTGGTGAACGAAGCCTCGGGTGAGGCCAGCCGCTTTACCGCCGTGCTTCAGGAATACATCAAGGCACCCGAAGTCACGCGCAAACGACTGTATCTTGAAACAATGGAAACCGTGCTGGGCGGCGTCGACAAGATCATCCTAGACAATCAGAACGGCGCCGGCGGACAGGGCGTTGTTCCTTATCTGCCGCTGAATGAACTGCGCCGCAACACCACGACCACGGGGGCCGGAAACTGATGAAGAAATCTGCATTTATCGTCCCGATCATCGTTCTGCTGGGGGCCGTCGTCATGTCCTCGGTCTTTATTGTAGACGAGCGTCAAAAGGCGCTTGTGCTGCAATTCGGCCAGATCAAGCAGGTAAAGGAAACGCCCGGTCTGGGCTTCAAGTTGCCGCTGATCCAGGAGGTGGTGCGTTATGACGACCGGATCCTGTCAATCGACACCGACCCGATCGAGGTTACGCCCAGCGATGACCGCCGCCTGATCGTTGACGCCTTCGCGCGCTATCGCATCGCGGATGTCGTGCGATTTCGGCAGGCCGTTGGTCTTGGCGGCGAAGCCGCCGCCGAAAGCCGTCTGCAAAGTATCCTCAACCCGCAAATCCGGGCGGTTCTGGGTTCAGAGGGCGTGACATCCAACACAATTCTGTCCGCTGACCGATCCGAGTTGATGGCGCGGATCACTTCGCAGGCGCGCACTCGTGCTGCCGCTTTGGGGCTCGAGGTGATTGACGTGCGGTTGAAGCAGACCGCATTGCCCGATCAGAACCTTGAGGCCACCTTTGCGCGGATGCGTGCAGACCGCGAACGCGAAGCCGCCGACGAAATCGCCCGCGGTCAGGAAGCGGCCCAGCGGGTGCGCGCCAGTGCCGACCGTACCGTCGTCGAACTGGTATCCGAGGCCACCCGTGATGCCGAAGTTACCCGAGGTGAGGCGGACGCGCTGAGGAACGGCATCTTTGCCGAGGCTTTTGGCGCCGATCAGGAATTCTTTGAATTCTACCGGTCGCTGACGGCCTATGAGCGGGCGCTGCAAGGCAGCAATTCGACGATGGTGTTGTCCCCTGACAGCGACTTTTTCGATTATCTCAAGTCGGATCAACCGCGCGCGACCAACCGGTGATTGCCAATCTGCTTCTGGCCCTCGGGCTGGTTCTTTGTCTTGAGGGGCTGGTGTTCGCACTGGCCCCTTCGCGTATCGAACAGGTGCTTGAGGCGCTGCGCCGTCTGACACCGGAAAGCCGCCGTCTGCTGGGCTTGGCGGCTCTGGCCCTTGGGGTGCTGTTGGTCTGGATTTCGCGCAGCCTCGGCGGCTGAAAAACGGATCGCGCGATCACATACGCTTGACCTGTGCGGTTCTGAGCATTGCGTTGCGCGTTTCCCACACTATTTGAATATTCCAGACGCTAAGCAGCGTCGGGCGCGCACGATCTGCGTTTCCTGCACTGCTGGCACTCTCTCTTTGCTTGGAGGAGCACAACGTGACATCACAGACAAGAACGCTGCAACAGACCACGCCCAGCCCGCTGCGTGCCCTTTGGGCGCTGATGCTTGGCATGGCCCTGGTTTTGGCGCAAACGCTCGCCGGACAGGCGCGCGGCGCCCCGGAAAGTTTTGCTGATCTGGCCGATCAGATCAGCCCCGCAGTCGTCAACATCACCACCTCCACAATGGTGGCCAGCCGGTCCGGCCCCGGCCCGATCGTCCCGGAAGGATCGCCGTTCGAAGATTTCTTTCGTGAATTCAATGACCGCACCAATCGCGGCGGCAATCAGGATCGACCCCGCCGCAGTCAGGCCTTGGGGTCAGGGTTCGTCATCTCCGAGGATGGCTTCGTCGTTACAAACAACCATGTTATCGACGGCGCCGATGAGATCCTGATCGAATTCTTTTCGGGCCGCGAACTGCCTGCTGTTCTGGTTGGCACTGACCCGAACACCGACATCGCCCTGCTCAAGGTTGAGGCAAATGAACCCTTGCCGTTCGTGTCCTTCGGCGACAGCGACGTGATGCGCACCGGCGATTGGGTCATGGCCATGGGCAACCCTCTGGGACAGGGATTTTCGGTTTCAGCAGGCATCGTTTCGGCGCGCAACCGCGCCCTTAGCGGCACCTATGACGACTATCTCCAGACCGACGCTGCGATCAACCGGGGCAACTCGGGTGGGCCGCTGTTCAACATGGACGGTCAGGTGGTTGGTGTGAACACAGCGATCCTGTCGCCCAACGGCGGGTCGATCGGCATTGGCTTTGCAATGTCGTCCAATGTTGTGGCCAAGGTCGTGGCGCAGCTGAAGGAATTTGGTGAAACGCGCCGGGGCTGGCTGGGTGTGCGGATTCAGGACGTAACGCCAGACATTGCCGAATCCATGGGCCTGGAAAAAGCTGCTGGCGCGATGGTCACCGACGTGCCCGAAGGGCCTGCGAAAGAGGCTGGAATGGTGTCGGGTGACGTTATCCTGTCTTTCGATGGCAAAGACGTCGCAGACACTCGGGGTCTGGTGCGCACCGTGGGCAACACTCAGGTCGGCAAGGCCGTGCGCGTCATAGTGTTGCGTGATGGTAAAACCGAGACGTTGCTCATCACGCTGGGCCGCCGGGAAGAAGCCGAAAATGCCGTGCCGGCTGCGGTCACCCCGGCGCCTGACGCGCCTGCCATTTCCGAGGTTCTCGGCATGACTCTGGCCACCTTGACAGATGAAATGCGCAGCGAACTTGACCTGACCGCCGCGATCACGGGTCTGGTGGTGACCGATGTGTCGGAAGACAGCGAAGCCTATGAGAAGAACATCCGCGCCGGTGACATCCTGACCGAAGCCGGCCAGCGCAAGATCACCAGCACGGCTGACCTTGACGATCGTATCGCCGAAGCGCGGGATGCCGGGCGCAAATCGTTGTTGCTGCTGGTGCGTCGCGCGGGCGAGCCGAGGTTCGTCGCACTGTCGCTGGAATGATCCGGCCCACGCAACGTTCTACTCTGAAAAGGCGCCCTCACCGGGCGCCTTTTTGCTGATCAATCAGCGTCGCGCGACGGCTTCGGCACGGTCATAGACAGCCAGGCCCAGCCGCTTGGCGGCCGCAACCGACAGAACCGCGCTGTGCAGCCCTTCGGGCCTTTGAAAGCGGCGGATCGCAAGCTGTGTTTCAATGTTCATCTCGGCAGTGATTGCGTCTTCATACAAGCCCCGCGCGGCCAGCGCACGTTGCAGGCTGGCGATGAACTGTGGCGTCATGTCGGCGGGGCACAGCGTTTCGAACCAGATGTCGCGCCGGTCTTGCACGATGCGCGCCTCGGTCACGGTGCGGTAGGCCCCCGGAGTCAGAACTGTGCCGTCATCGGCGATTTCGGGCGGTTGCACGACCTGTTGTTCGGTGATGGTTTCGATGATTGCCGGGGTCATGTCGCGACTGTAGCAGGCGCCGGGGGCCGCGTCGGGCGGGCGGTCGCTGACTGAAAGTTCGGGTTCCAGAAACCGCTTCACATCGGGGGCCACCATGGGGCCACATCCGATCAGGACAAGAAACAGGCAGACCGGGCGCAAGGCCGGTGAAATTCGGTCGGGTCTCATGCTGCTCGGCCTCTGGCGGGACACGTCGGATGATCCTAGCGCAAACAGCTGCCTCGGAAAAGAGACTTGTCCACCGCGCCACTGCGGCGCAATTGACACTGGCATAGACGCGACGGCGCGACTAGGAACAGGGAAACATGCTGCGAAGGAAGACAGGACAAATGGCAAAGATTACCTATATCGAATATGGTGGTACCGAACATGTGGTCGAGGTGCCCACCGGCCTGACGGTGATGGAAGGCGCGCGCGACAACGGCATCCCCGGGATCGAGGCCGATTGCGGCGGTGCCTGTGCCTGTTCTACCTGCCATGTATATGTTCACCCCGATTGGGTGGCAAAGCTGCCGCATAAAGACAGCATGGAAGAAGACATGCTGGATTTCGCCTACAAACCCGATCCGGTACGCTCGCGTCTGACCTGCCAGCTGAAGGTGACCGACGCGTTTGATGGTCTGGTCGTGCAGATGCCGGAAAAACAGATATAGAGTGTACTGCGCAAACCCTATCTTGTTCAGCTGGGTGAGCCGATAACTTCAGCTGAGCGCAACACGCTCCAGAACGGCGCGCCCCGGTTCCTGCACCCGGGGTGCTGACCGGCAATCAAACACAGACGGTGCGATCCACCGAACAACTTCGCGCCGCGGCTGATTTCTTCTTGCCAAAAATACTCAAAATTCCGGCGATTCAGCCCAGAGCGCGCCACCCGATGTCGCGCCGACAAAACCCGCCGGGCCAATCCACGCCATCCACCAGACCATAGGCGCGGTCCCGCGCCTCGGCCAGGGTGGTGCCGCGCGCCGTTGCGCCCAGCACGCGCCCGCCATTGGCCACAACCGTGCAGTCCTTGCGCGCCGTGCCGGCGTGGAACATCACCGCGAAACTGTTGTCGCGCAGATGGTCCAGCCCGCCGATCGCATCGCCCTTGACATAGGCTCCGGGATAGCCCCGCGCGGCCATCACGACACACATCGCGTGGTCGTCGGCCCAGTTCACCCGCGCCTCGGCCAACCGCCCGCCAGCGCAGGCCAGCAGCAGGTCAAGCACCTGCGCCCCCAGACGCATCATCAGGCACTGACATTCCGGGTCACCAAAGCGCACGTTGTATTCCACCAGACGCGGCCGACCGTCTGCGATCATCAACCCGACGAACAGCACCCCCTGAAACGGCGTGCCCCGGCGCACCATTTCGGCCAGGGTGGGGCGCACGATCTGCGCCATGGTGGCCTCGGTCACCGCATCGGTCATCACCGGGGCGGGGGAATAGGCGCCCATGCCGCCGGTGTTTGGCCCGGTGTCGCCTTCGCCCGCGCGTTTGTGATCCTGGGCGCTGCCGAGGGGCAGAGCAGTTTCACCGTCACACAGCACAAAGAACGATGCTTCTTCGCCCTCCATGAATTCTTCGATCACCACCTCGGCCCCCGCCGCACCGAAGGCGCCGCCAAACATCTCGTCCACTGCGGTCAGCGCTGCCGCCTCGTCCATCGCGACGACCACGCCCTTGCCTGCGGCCAGACCGTCGGCCTTGACGACGATGGGGGCGCCTTGGGCACGGATGTAATCGCGCGCCGGGTCGGGTGCGGCAAACCGCGCCCAGGCTGCGGTTGGCGCGCCGGCGGCATCGCAGACCTCCTTGGTGAACCGCTTTGAGGCTTCCAGCCGCGCCGCGTCGCGCCCCGGCCCGAACACCAATAAACCGGCGCCGCGCAGATCATCGGCCACCCCGGCGGCCAAAGGCGCTTCGGGGCCGATGATCACAAAATCCACCGCGTTTTCCTCGGCAAACTGCACCACGGCCGCGCCGTCGGTGATGTTCAACGCGGCGCATTCGGCGATCTGCGCGATGCCCGCGTTGCCGGGTGCCACGAACAGGCGGTCGCATTTGGGGTTTTGCATCACGGCCCAGGCGATGGCATGTTCGCGCCCACCGCCGCCCAGAATGAGGATGTTCATGTCGCGCCTCGCTTTCCCTTGGCCTGCGGGCGTTCTAAGATGGTCTGACATCCATCACAAGGCCGTGCCATGTCTGATCTGATCGACGATCCCGCCCCGGGCGAAAACAGCCACGAATACACCGTGACCGAGATTTCGGGCGCCATCAAACGGGTGATCGAGGGCGAATTCGGCCGCGTGCGGGTGCGTGGCGAGGTGGGGCGCGTGTTCACCGCCCGCTCGGGGCATCTGTATTTCGACATCAAGGACGACCGCAGCGTTCTGGCCTCGGTTGCCTGGAAAGGCCAGGTGGGTGCCCTGTCCACCCTGCCCGAAGAAGGGATGGAGGTTGTCGCCACCGGTCAGCTGACCACCTTCGGGTCGCAAAGCAAATACCAGCTGACGGTGGATGATCTGCGCCCCGCCGGGGTGGGCGCGTTGATGGCGATGCTGGAAAAGCGCAAGAAACTGCTTGAGTCCGAAGGGCTGTTCGCCGCCGAACGCAAGCGCCCGCTGCCCTATCTGCCGCAGGTTATCGGCGTTGTCACCTCGCCTTCGGGTGCCGTGATCCGTGACATCCTGCACCGCTTGCGCGAACGGTTTCCGCGTCATGTGCTGGTCTGGCCCGTGGCGGTGCAGGGCAAGGAGTGTGCGCCGCAGGTGGCGCGGGCGATTCGCGGATTCAACGCCTTGGTCCCCGGCGGTGCCATAGCGCGCCCTGATCTGATTATCGTGGCGCGCGGCGGCGGCAGCATCGAGGATCTGTGGGGCTTCAACGAAGAAATCGTCGCGCGGGCGGCGGCGGAAAGTGCGATTCCACTGATCTCGGCCGTGGGTCATGAGACAGATACGACGCTGATTGATTTCGTGTCCGACAAGCGCGCGCCAACCCCCACCGCCGCCGCCGAACTGGCCGTGCCGGTGCGCGCCGATCTTCTGGCCTGGGTCACGGGGCAGGGGGCGCGGATGACCGGCGCGTCGGGGCGGATGCTGGCGCAACGGGGCCAGCGGCTGCGCGATCTGGCCCGCGCCTTGCCCCGGCTCGACACCCTGCTGGCCCCGGCGCGGCAGCGTCTGGACATGGCCAGCGCCCGCCTGCCCGCCGCTTTGACCCAGCGCACCGGATCGCAGCGCGCCCGCCTGACCGAGGCTGCGGCGGTGCTGCGCCCGCGCACCCTGGCGCTGCGCGTTGCCGGGGAAACCGCCCGTCTGACCAGTCTTGGCGCGCGGTTGGATCCGGGCCTGACCCGCGCGATCGAACGACAGGGGGACAGGCTGACCCAGAGGGCGAAGCGCCTGTCAGCCCAGCCTATCGCCCGCGCCATTGTCATGGGTCAGCGCGATCTTGACCGCCTGACCCAGCGCCTGGCGCGCGCTCAGACGGAACGTCTGATCCTGGCCACCCAAAGGCTCGATACGCTGGAACGGCTGCGCCAGACACTGGGGTACAAGCAGACCCTGAAACGCGGCTATGCCGTCGTGCGCAGCGGGGACAATGTTGTTACCACCCGTGCAGCGGCGCGCAAGGCCGGCGCGCTGAGCGTTGAATTTGCCGATGGTCGGCTTGACCTTGATCGTCCCGTTACCGTGCCGAAGCGACGTAATCCGCCCAAGGCGCCGCCGGAACAGGGTGAATTGTTGTGATCCTGCCTGTGATTTGCCCAAAATCCAATCAAATGCCGTCACAAACGGCGCAGGCCGTTATCCTGTCGGTTGGCGGTGGTGTGGAAACGCTGTATCTCTCACCCAACAGCAACCGGGATACAGCATCATGAAGCGCCCCATTGTCGGAATCATCGGCAACCAGAATCTTTTGAACGATCAATATCCTGTCACCGCCGGGGGGTTGATGAACTCCGAGGCGATTGCCACCGTTTCGGGCGCCTTGCCCCTGCTGATCCCGGCCGATCCGCGGCTGGTCTCGCTGCCTGATTTGCTGGCGGCCTGTGACGGGTTTCTGTTGACCGGCGGCCGCCCCAATGTGCACCCCGAGGAATATGGCGAAGCGGCGACCGAAGCCCATGGTGCGTTTGACCGCGCCCGCGATGCCATTACCCTACCTCTGGTG
>JAACVA010000229.1 GCA_009992615.1 Rhodobacterales bacterium | reverse complement strand
CCCCGTCATGCTGAACCGTGCGCCGACCCTGCACCGTCTGGGCATTCAGGCGTTCGAGCCGATCCTGATCGAGGGCAAGGCGATTCAGCTTCACCCGCTGGTCTGTTCCGCCTTCAACGCCGACTTCGACGGCGACCAGATGGCGGTGCACGTTCCCTTGTCCCTGGAAGCACAGCTTGAAGCGCGCGTTCTGATGATGAGCACCAACAACGTGTTGTCGCCCGCCAACGGCGCGCCGATTATTGTGCCGTCGCAGGATATGATTCTGGGCCTCTATTACATCACCATGGAACGTCAGGGGATGAAGGGCGAAGGCATGATCTTCTCGAACGTGGACGAGGTGCAACATGCCCTCGACGCGGGCGCGGTGCATTTGCACGCCAAGGTTCAGGCGCGTTTGTTGCAGATCGACGAGACCGGCAATGAGGTGTTGACGCGGTTTGAAACCACGCCGGGCCGGGTGCGTCTGGGGGCATTGCTGCCGCTGAACGCAAAAGCGCCATTCAGTCTTGTGAACCGCCTGTTGCGCAAAAAAGAAGTGCAACAGGTGATCGACACTGTGTACCGCTATTGCGGACAAAAAGAATCGGTCATTTTCTGTGACCAGATCATGACGGTGGGGTTCCGCGAGGCATTCAAGGCCGGTATTTCCTTCGGCAAGGACGACATGGTGATCCCTGACAGCAAGTGGCCGCTGGTTGATGAGACCCGCGAGCAGGTCAAGGATTTTGAACAACAATACATGGATGGCCTGATCACCCAGGGCGAAAAGTACAACAAGGTTGTCGATGCGTGGTCCAAGTGCAACGACAAGGTGACGGCGGCCATGATGGAAACCATCTCGACTGCCGGTCTCGATGAGAATGGCGCCGAGAACGAGCCGAACAGTGTTTACATGATGGCACACTCGGGCGCCCGGGGGTCGGTCACGCAGATGAAGCAGCTGGGCGGGATGCGCGGATTGATGGCCAAGCCGAATGGCGAAATCATCGAAACGCCGATCATCTCGAACTTCAAGGAAGGTTTGACCGTTCTTGAATACTTCAACTCGACCCACGGCGCCCGAAAGGGGCTGTCGGACACGGCACTGAAAACGGCAAACTCGGGCTATCTGACGCGGCGTCTCGTGGATGTGGCGCAGGATTGCATCGTGCGTCAGCACGATTGCGGGACTGAGCGTGCGGTCACCGCCAAGGCCGCCGTGAATGACGGCGAGGTGGTCGCGTCGCTGGGTGAGCGGGTTCTGGGCCGCGTTGCAGCCGAGGATCTGGTGCGCCCCGGTACCGACGAAGTGATGGTCGCCAAGAACGAGCTGATCGACGAGCGCAAGGCCGACATGGTGGAAAACAGTGGTCTGGCCACTGCGCGGGTCCGTTCGCCGCTGACCTGTGAGGCCGAGGAAGGCGTTTGCGCCATGTGTTATGGCCGTGACCTTGCACGCGGCACCTTGGTGAACCACGGTGAGGCGGTGGGCATCATTGCTGCCCAGTCGATCGGCGAACCCGGCACGCAGCTGACCATGCGCACCTTCCACATCGGGGGTGTGGCACAGGGCGGTCAACAGTCGTTCCAAGAGGCGGGTCAGCCCGGCATCATCGAATTCCGCGGTGCCAATCTGCTGGCGAACGAATCCGGGGCTTTCGTGGTGATGGGCCGTAACATGGTCTTGGCGATCATGGACGAGCAGGGTGTCGAACGGGCCAGCTTCAAGCTGGGCTATGGCACCACGGTTCTGGTAAAGGAAGGCGAGACCATTCAGCGCGGCGACAAGCTGTTTGAATGGGATCCTTACACGTTGCCGATTATCGCCGAGGCGGCCGGTCAGGCCAAATTCGTCGATCTGATCTCGGGCCTGTCGGTGCGTGACGAGACCGATGATGCAACGGGTATGACACAGAAGATCGTGACCGACTGGCGCTCGGCCCCCAAGGGGAACGAACTCAAGCCGGAAATCATCATAATGGGTGCAGATGGGGAACCTGTCCGAAACGAAGCGGGCAACCCGGTGACCTATCCGATGTCGGTGGATGCCATTCTGTCGATCGAGGAAGGCAGCGATGTGAAAGCCGGTGACGTTGTGGCCCGGATCCCGCGCGAAGGGGCCAAGACCAAGGACATCACCGGGGGTCTGCCCCGTGTGGCGGAACTGTTCGAGGCGCGCCGTCCGAAAGACAACGCGATCATCGCTGAAATCGACGGTCATGTGAAATTTGGCAAGGACTACAAGAACAAGCGCCGTATCGCGATCGTGCCGATCGAGGAAGGGCGAGAGCCTGTCGAATACATGGTGCCCAAGGGCAAGCATATTCCGGTGGCCGAGGGCGATTTCGTGCAGCGCGGCGATTACATCATGGATGGCAATCCGGCGCCGCACGATATTCTTGCGGTTATGGGGGTCGAAGCGCTGGCCGACTATATGATCGACGAGGTGCAGGATGTGTATCGTCTGCAAGGCGTGAAGATCAACGACAAGCACATCGAGGTGATCGTGCGTCAGATGCTGCAGAAATGGGAGATTCTGGACAGCGGTGAAACCACGCTGCTGAAGGGCGAACATGTCGATAAGGCAGAGTTTGACGAAGCCAATGAAAAGGCTGCCAAAAAGGGCGGGCGTCCTGCGACGGGCGAGCCGATCCTTCTGGGCATCACCAAGGCGTCGCTGCAAACTCGCAGCTTTATCTCGGCGGCGTCGTTCCAGGAAACCACCCGCGTGCTGACCGAGGCTTCGGTGCAGGGCAAGCGCGACAAACTGGTGGGTCTGAAGGAAAACGTCATTGTCGGTCGTCTTATTCCGGCCGGTACCGGCGGGGCGACCATGAAGGTGCGCAAACTGGCGGCAGACCGCGATCTGAAGGTCATCAAGGCCGCCCAGGCCGAGGCCGAAGCGGCAGCGCGCCTTGCCGCGCCCGTAGCTGAGCCTGAGAATGACGACGTGATGTTGACCCCGGACAGCCGCGACAACTAGGCTGAGCCGTGGCGATAAGGATCGAAAAAGCCCCGCCTGTTGGTGGGGCTTTTTCTTTGCGTGGCAAAGATTGTTCAGTGACAGAATGGTCATGGCGGCCTTCTGTCTGCGATGCTAGGTGATGGCGATGATCGAACTTTCTGACAACATGCGCGGTGCGCTTTACATGACGATCAGCATGGTGGCCTTCACCGTGAACGATGTTTTCATGAAGATAGTTCTGGCCGATCTTCCGTTGTTCCAGGCGCTTTTCCTGCGCGGATTGCTGACCTCGGCGATGTTGCTGGCCTTGACGATCCACATGGGTGCCCTGCGCTTGCCGCCGCTTGCGCGCGACCGTTGGTTGATCGCGCTGCGCACACTGGGCGAGGTGGCGGGGGCGCTGTTGTTTATGACGGCGCTGCAGCAGATGCCCTTCGCCAACCTTTCGGCAATCATGCAGGTGATGCCCCTTGTGGTGACGCTGGCCAGCGCAGTGGTTTTCAAAGAGCCATTGGGTTGGCGCCGGTTGACGGCCATTGGTATCGGATTTTTCGGTGTGATGCTGATCGTGCGCCCCGGAACTGAAGGATTCAACATCTATTCCGTTTATGCGCTGGCCTCGGTGGCGGCCGTCACGGTGCGTGATCTTGCGTCTCGGCGCTTGTCGCGGGATGTGCCCTCGCTGGCCGTGGCATGGATCACCGCGACGGGCGTCGGCGTGATGGGTCTGCTGGGTGTTCCGTTCACCGACTGGGTGGCAGTCGAGATGCGCGTTTTGGGCTGGCTGGCCGGTGCATCGGTGTTTGTGATCGCCGGATATCTGTGCAGCGTCATGGCAATGCGTGTGGGCGAGATCGGGTTCATCGCGCCATTCCGCTATTCCAGCCTGATTGCGGCGCTGATCCTCGGGTTTCTGGTGTTTGACGAATGGCCCAGGATTGTTACTCTGGTTGGGGCGTTTATCGTCGTGGCGACGGGCGTGTTTACTTTGTACCGCGAACAGCGGGTGCTGCGCGCCCGACGGCGGATGTCTGTCCTGTGATGCAATGGTCGTGGTGCGCCGTAAACGCAGCAACCGGTTGATGGCCACCAGCATCGTCGAACACCAATGCAGCAAGGCCACTGCGTGGTGTTGACACCCCCCGAGACTCGGCCTATACGGCGCCCAATCGGATTGCCTGTAAACCATCGGGCAATTTTCAAGCTACCTGTTGTGGTCACGATCCGGTCTGCAAAAAGACCCGATCCTCTGGAAACCCACCGCGTGTTCCCCAGATGGGAGAACAGGGCGGTTTTTGTGTTTTGTGGACGCGCAATGCGCAGGACGATTTCACCGGGGCGCGCGCCCCACACCCGCCCCACGTGGGCAAGAGCAGAGCCGCCCCGTAGGGGTGCCAACTTAAATGTGTTGCAACACGGGGATAAGACCTGAATGCCAACGATCCAACAGCTGATCCGCAAACCGCGCCAGCCGAAAGTACGTAACTCAAAGTCGATGCACCTGCAGGGCTGCCCGCAAAAGCGTGGCGTTTGCACGCGTGTTTACACCACAACGCCGAAAAAGCCGAACTCGGCCATGCGGAAGGTTGCCAAAGTGCGCCTGACCAATGGCTTCGAAGTCATCAGCTATATTCCCGGCGAATCGCACAACCTTCAGGAACACTCGGTTGTCCTGATCCGGGGTGGTCGCGTAAAAGACCTTCCCGGCGTGAGATATCACATCTTGCGCGGTGTTCTCGACACGCAAGGCGTCAAGAACCGCAA
Source organism: Rhodobacterales bacterium (assembly GCA_009992615.1). Taxonomy (GTDB): domain Bacteria; phylum Pseudomonadota; class Alphaproteobacteria; order Rhodobacterales; family Rhodobacteraceae; genus Oceaniglobus. The sequence goes on along the minus strand of JAACVA010000229.1, from coordinate 2,980 downwards.
GCAGCGCCGGTCAAAATATGGCGCAAAGCGTCCGAAGTAATCCGCCGTCATCCTCGGGCTCTTCCCGAGGATCTCTTGGCCAGCAGACCCTCGGATATTGCCCGAGGATGACAGCAAAAGAAAGAGAAACGACATGTCACGCCGCCACGCAGCCGAAAAACGCGAAGTCCTGCCGGACGCCAAATATGGCGACCGCGTTCTGACCAAGTTCATGAATAACCTGATGATCGATGGTAAAAAATCCGTTGCCGAGCGGATTGTTTACAGCGCGTTTGACCGCGTCGAAGCCAAGCTGAAGAAATCGCCTGTTGAAGTGTTTCACGAGTGTCTGGACAACATCAAGCCGTCGGTCGAGGTGCGGTCGCGCCGTGTCGGTGGCGCGACTTATCAGGTGCCGGTCGAAGTGCGCACCGAGCGTCGGGAGGCTTTGGCGATCCGTTGGTTGATCGAAGCTTCGATGAAGCGCAACGAAAACACCATGGAAGAGCGTTTGGCAGGTGAACTTGCCGATGCTGTTAACGGGCGTGGTTCCGCTGTGAAAAAGCGTGAAGATACGCACAAGATGGCGGATGCAAACAAAGCGTTCAGCCACTACCGCTGGTAAAACCGGGCGGCTCGCCTGCCCTTGTGGCGGGCAGGCTGCCAAGCCCGAGGCGCGCTGTCGGGGCGTGTCCACCGATATATCTTTCCAGGAGCAGCCCAAATGGCACGCGACTATCCTCTCCAGCGCTACCGTAACTTCGGGATCATGGCGCATATCGACGCCGGCAAAACAACCTGCACCGAACGTATTTTGTTTTATACAGGTAAATCGCACAACATTGGCGAAGTGCACGATGGCGCCGCAACCATGGACTGGATGGAGCAGGAGCAGGAACGGGGCATCACTATTACATCGGCTGCCACGACCACCTTCTGGGAGCGGACCGAAGATGGGTCGAAGGCGGAAACCAACAAGCATCGTTTCAACATCATCGACACCCCCGGTCACGTTGACTTTACCATCGAGGTCGAACGTTCGCTGGCGGTGCTGGATGGCGCGATCTGCGTGTTGGACGCCAACGCCGGCGTCGAGCCACAGACTGAAACAGTCTGGCGTCAGGCAGATCGCTATAAGGTGCCGCGCATCGTGTTCGTCAACAAGATGGACAAGATCGGTGCTGACTTCTTTAACTGTGTTCGCATGATCGAAAGCCGCACCGGTGCCCGCGCGGCGCCAATTCAGTTGCCGATCGGATCGGAAACCGAGCTTGAAGGCATTATTGATCTCGTCACCATGGAAGAATGGGTGTGGCAAGGTGAGGATCTGGGCGCGTCCTGGGTTAAACAGCCGATCCGCGACAGTCTGAAGGCAGAGGCAGATGAATGGCGTGGCAAGCTGATCGAAACTGCTGTCGAAATGGACGATGTGGTGATGGAAGCCTACCTCATGGAAGGGCAAGAACCTGACGTCGATACCCTGCACCGTCTGATCCGCGCCGGCACCTTGTCTATGACCTTCGTCCCGGTTTTGGCCGGTTCGGCGTTTAAGAACAAGGGTGTGCAGCCATTGTTGAACGCCGTGATCGACTATTTGCCCAGTCCGCTTGACGTTGTAGATTACATGGGCTTCAAGCCGGGCGATGAAACAGAAACCCGCAACATCCCGCGCCGCGCCGATGACAGCATGCCGTTTTCCGGTCTGGCGTTCAAGATCATGAACGATCCTTACATGGGCACCCTGACATTCACCCGGATCTATTCGGGCCAGTTGAAGAAGGGCGATAACCTGCTGAACACCACCAAGGGTGGAAAAGAGCGTATCGGCCGCATGGTGATGATGCACAGCAACAAGCAAGATGAGATTTCCGAGGCGTTCGCCGGGGACATCATTGCGCTGGCTGGGCTCAAGGGAACGACGACAGGTGACACCTTGTGTGACCCATCCGATCCCGTGGTTCTGGAAACGATGACATTCCCCGAGCCGGTCATTGAGATCGCTGTCGAGCCGAAAACCAAAGCCGACCAGGAAAAAATGTCGCTGGGTTTACAGCGTCTGGCAGCTGAAGATCCGTCGTTCCGCGTCGAAACTGACATTGAATCCGGCCAAACGATCATGAAGGGCATGGGCGAACTTCACCTCGACATTCTGGTTGATCGCCTGAAGCGTGAATTCAAAGTAGAGGCAAACATTGGTGCGCCTCAGGTGGCGTACCGCGAAACCATCGGTCGCGCGCTCGAGCATACATATACCCACAAGAAACAGTCGGGTGGATCTGGTCAATTTGCCGAGGTCAAGCTGGCACTTTCGCCGACGGAACCTGGCGAAGGCTATTCGTTCGAATCCAAGATTGTCGGTGGTGCAGTCCCCAAGGAATATATTCCTGGTGTCGAAAAGGGCATCAAGTCCGTTATGGACTCTGGTCCGTTGGCCGGGTTCCCCGTTATCGACTTCAAGGTGGCGCTGTTAGACGGTAAATATCACGATGTGGATTCGTCTGTCCTTGCTTTCGAGATTGCGGCGCGGATGTGCATGCGTGAGGGTCTCAAGAAAGCTGGTGCCAAGCTGCTGGAGCCGATCATGAAGGTCGAGGTGGTGACGCCGGAAGAATACACTGGTGGGATCATCGGCGATCTTACGTCGCGTCGCGGGCAGGTACAGGGCCAGGACACGCGCGGCAATGCGATTGCGATTGAGTGTTATGTTCCGCTGGCCAACATGTTTGGTTACATCAACACGTTGCGGTCGATGTCGTCGGGGCGGGCAAACTTCACAATGCAGTTCGATCACTACGAGCCGGTGCCGCAAAATATCAGCGAAGAGATCCAGGCAAAGTTTGCTTAATTCGGGGCGGCGGGGGAGACCTCGCCCTACCCAACATCCGTAGGGCGGGGTCACCCCGCCGCACCCACACGAAGAAGGAGCCATATCATGGCAAAGGCAAAGTTCGAACGCACGAAACCGCATGTGAACATTGGCACGATCGGTCACGTTGACCAC
>JAACVA010000228.1 GCA_009992615.1 Rhodobacterales bacterium | reverse complement strand
GCCCGGATGCGGATATTTTCGACCGGCGTGCCGCCGATGGTGATCTGGCCGCCATCGACATTGTAGAGCCGGGCGATGAGACTGAGGATCGTGGTCTTGCCCGATCCCGTCGATCCCACGATCGCCGTGGTCTTGCCGCCCTTGAAGGTCATGTTGATCCCGTCGAAGAGCGGTGCATTCCTGGCATAGCCGAACGCGACATCGCGCAGGACGATATCGCCCGAGGTGTCGAACGTGTCGATGACATCGGGGGCATCGGTGATCGTCGGGGTTTCCCGGAAAAGCGAATGCACCCCTTCGAGCAGGATGAGATTTGCCTGCAGCATGGTAAAGAACTGCGCCACCATCCGGGCGGGATCGAACAACAGCACCAGCCCGAGCAGGAAGGTGATCACCCCGGCCCCGTCGAGATCATAGGCCGGGCTCAGCGCCATGTAGCCGCCGCCGCCGATGACCAGCACATAGGCAAAGGCCGAGGACAGGTCGAGGGAGGGCAGCACCATGGCCTGTGCCGCCTGCAGCCGGATCGAGAGGTTGCGGATCTCCTGCGCGGCGGTGCGCAGCCGCGCGCGCTCGCTCGGCTCCTGGCTGGAGATTTTCACCGTGCGCATGCCGCCCGCCATCTCCTCGATGCCGGTCATGTAATTGCCCATGGCGTTCTCGGCGGTCTCCTGGATCGTCTTGATCCGCTCGGAGACCAGAAGCAGGACCAGGAGGATGACCGGAATGATGATCAACGCCGCCAGGAACAGTTGCGGCGAGAGATAGATGAGGTATCCCGAGACGATGATGACGGTGACGGCGTCGCGCACGGCATTGACGGTGGCCTGCCCGACGAACAGGCTCAGGGCCTGGGCCTGGTTGACCATCCTCAGGATGATCTCCCCGGATTTGGTCCGCTCGAAATAGGACAGGTCCAGCAGCATGAGGTGGTTGATCATGTCGGCGCGCATCTCCAGCACGGCGTTGCTGGCCAGCCAGACCGACAGTCGCGGGCTGAGATAGGACATCAGCCCGCGCACGGCGAACAGCAGGAACACGGTGATGCAGACGCGGGCAAGCTCCCAGGCGCTGCCGCTTTCGAAGATCACCCGCAGGCCGCTTTCCGTCAGGGCCAGGAATTGCTGATAGGCCACGCCCTGAATCAGGATTGCGACCAGCACCACCAGCAGCCAGGGGGATTTTCTCTTGAGATAGCTGTCCCAGAACCAGCGCAGATTCGTTCGGTCCTGTGCGGAAAAGAGCGGTCTGGTCTTGCGGGCCTTGCTGAACACCATGCCATCTTGTTCCTGTATCAAGGACCGCCATGCCGCCAAACCCGCACGGATCGCGTTCAGGCGCGCGTGGCCTTTGACAGGGGGGAGCCATATGCCAGATTTCTCGGGGAATAAAGCGGTCTGTTGCGCGCATCTCGCCCGTCTTGCGCGGCCCGTCTTGCGCGTTTCTTGCCGGTGCGCTGAAAATCCACGTATCCCGGCTGTTCCGTTTCCCCCTCTCCCGTGCCGGCGGTGTCATCTTGTGGGTGAACCGATTCGCTGTGTGGCGTGGCGTTTGCTCTTGGCGCCCGCTTCAATCATGACGATACGATAGATGTTCCGCCTTCGTTCTGTTCCGGGCCCCGAAATCCGGATGGCCTCTATAGTGTATCGCCGCATGTAACACACAATATCCTGCAGAATCACTTGCCAGCCCGGGCCGGCCTCGGCATAACATTACGCTCATAGGGTGTTATGGCGCGGCAAACCGTAACTAACGACCGCGCCCTTGGTGAGAGATGATGAACAGCACGCGGATCGACCGTCTTGTCGGAGAGCACGCGCGGAGGCTCTCGGAGCGGCTGCAGGCCCACCGGGCGCAGCTCTTCCCGCCCGATTCCCGCAAGGAGATGCGGAAATTCACCAGCGGCGAGGCGGCGCGGCTCTTGGGCGTCAAGGACGCCTACCTGCGCAAGCTGCATCTCGATGGCAAGGGCCCCTCCCCCGAGATCCGCGCCGGCGGACGGCGCTATTACACCACCGCCGACATCCAGAACCTGCGCAGGCTGCTCGAGGCCGGCGCCAAGAGCGCGGGCACCTACCTGCCGGGGCGGCGTGCGGGCGATCACCTGCAGGTCATCACGGTGATCAATTTCAAGGGCGGTTCGGGCAAGACCACCACCGCCGCGCATCTGGCGCAGAAGATGGCGCTCGACGGCTATCGGGTGCTGGGCATTGATCTCGACCCGCAGGCCAGCTTTTCGGCACTGCACGGGTTTCAGCCGGAATTCGACCTGCTCGACGGCGGCACGCTCTACGACGCGATCCGCTATGAGGACCCGGTGCCGCTCAGCCAGGTGATCCGGGGCAGCTATTTCACCAATCTCGACATCGTGCCGGGCAATCTCGACGTCATGGAATTCGAGCACGAGACCCCGCGCGCGCTGGCCGAGCGGGATGGCACGCTGTTCTTTACCCGCGTCGGCGACGCGCTGGCCGAGGTCGAGGGCAATTACGACGTGGTGGTGATCGACTGTCCGCCACAGCTGGGCTTTCTGACCATGTCGGCGCTGTCGGCGGCCACGGCGGTGCTGGTCACGGTGCATCCTCAGATGCTCGACGTGATGAGCATGTGCCAGTTCCTGCTGATGACCTCGAACCTGCTGGGCGTGGTTTCCGAGGCGGGGGGCAGCATGTCCTATGACTGGATGCGCTACGTCATCACCCGCTACGAGCCCGGCGACGGGCCGCAGAACCAGATGGTCAGCTTCATGCGCTCGATGTTCGGCGAACATGTGCTCAATCACACGGTGCTGAAATCCACCGCCATATCGGATGCCGGGATCACCAAGCAGACGCTCTACGAGATCGACAAGGGCCAGTTCACCCGCACCACCTATGAGCGCGCGATGGAGAGCCTCAACGCGGTGAATGGCGAGATCGAGGGGCTCATACAGGCGGCGTGGGGGCGCGGCTAGGACATGGCGCGCAAGGATCTCCTCAAGGGGCTGATGGAGGTGCCGCCCGCCGATGACGGGGCGCAGGAAGAGACCCGCGTGGACACCAGCCGGCCGCGCTATTCCGGCGGGGCGATCGGGGCGGTCAGCCAGTCCATCGCCGGGCTGAAAGCGCGCTCTGTGCTCGAGATCGACCCCAATCAGATCGACGCGGGCGGGGTGCGTGACCGGCTGGATTTCGACGAGGCCGATCACCGGGCGCTGATGGTCTCGATCCGCGATCACGGCCAGCAGGTGCCGGTGCTGCTGCGGCCGCATCCCGAGGTGGCGGACCGCTACCAGGTGGTCTATGGCCGCCGCCGGGTTCTGGCGCTGCGCGATCTGGGCCAGCCGGTCAAGGCGCTGGTGCGCGGGCTCGATGACCGCGAGCTGATCCTCGCGCAGGGCCAGGAAAACGCCGCCCGCCGCGATCTGAGCTTTATCGAAAAGGCGAATTTCGCCCGCCAGATGCGCGATCTCGGCTATGACCGGGCCACGATCTGCGCCGCGCTTCATATAGACAAGACATTGATTTCACGTATGTTTTCCGTGGTGGATCGGCTCTCGCCCGACCTGATAGAGATGATCGGGTCGGCCCCGTCGGTCGGGCGCGACCGCTGGCTGACCCTGGCCGAATGGATCGAGGCGGATGTGTTCTCGGTCGACGAGGCCATTGCCACGGTCAATCTCGCGCAGGACGGGCACAGTTCCGATGCGCGGTTCGAGGCGCTTTATGCGACGATCGGGCGTCACCACGGCAAGCCCGGCCGCCCGCGCCGCGCGGCCGCGCCCGACACCCCGCTCCGGGGGGCCGCGGGCGAGCCCCTCGGGCAGGTGCGCCGCAGATCGGGCGCGACGCTGCTCAAGCTGTCGGACAAGAGCGCGCCGGGATTTGCCGACTGGCTGATCGCGGCGCTGCCAGAGCTCCACCATCGCTGGAAGGACGGCGATGATGGCCAGGCCCGGCCGCGCCCCGCGCGCGGCCGGTTAACGAAACCTTAAACCACAAGGAGGCACAGACAGACAGAACGCAAAAAGAAAGCCCCCCGAGAACGTATCCCGAGAGGCCCTCAAGTCTGAATCTATCCAATTCAGAACATGGGCCATCCGTTGACAGCTGTCAACAAGCGTCGGTTCCCGGCGGGCGAAAAAGTTTTGTCTTGTGGAAAATCGATATGGAAATTCTGACGATGACCCCCTTCGGGCCGCGGCGGATGAGCTATGAGCTGCTGAAACAGGGTCAGGCCGCCACGGCGCCCGCCCCCCTGCCCCAAAGCGACAAATGGGGCCTGTTTCACGAGCTTTGCGCCGCCCGCACCGCCTTTGGCCTGAGCGACCGCGACCTCACCGTTCTGTCGGCCCTGCTGTCCTTTCATCCGGCCAAGGATCTCGAGGATGGCGGCGCGCTGATCGTGTTCCCCTCCAACGCCGCCCTGTCGCAGCGCGCCCACGGCATGGCCGAGAGCACCCTGCGCCGCCATCTGGCCGCATTGGTGCAAGCGGGGGTGATTCGCCGCCATGACAGCCCCAACGGCAAGCGCTATGCCGCGCGCGGCGCGGACGGCACCATTGCCCGCGCCTTTGGCTTTGATCTGCGCCCGCTGCTGGTGCGGGCCGAGGAAATCGCCCGCGCCGCCCAGGCCCTGCGCGAGACCGAGGACCGCAAGCGCCGCCTGCGCGAAGAGATCACCCTGCTCAAGCGGGATGCGATCAAGCTGCTGGATTACGGGTCCGGGACGCTGAACGGCCCGGACTGGGAGGAGCTGGGCGCCGCCCTGCTCGACCTGCACCGCCGCTCGCGGCGCAAGGCGGATATCGGCGCGGCCCAGGCCCTGCGTGACGAGCTCAGGACGTTCCTGGCGCAGATCCGGGATCTGATCCGGGATCTGATCGTGGTGACCGGTGCCTCTGAATCAGAAAATTCGAGCGGCAATGACAGCGAGTCCGGGCGGCACTATCAGACTTCAAAACCAGACTCCTCTTGTCTTGAACCCTGCATCGAAAATGCGCGGGCGGCGGCGGACATCACGCCACTTCCCCCGACAGAGCCGAGGCTGCCGCTGATGCTGGTGGTCAAGGCGTGCCCGGATATTCTCGATTATGCCGAGGACGGCATAAGACGCTGGTCCGATCTCTGCCATGCCGCGGATTTCGTGCGGGGCATGATGGGGGTGTCACCGGACGCCTGGCAGGTGGCCATCCGAACGATGGGACATCCCACGGCGGCGATTGCCCTGGTCTGCATCCTGCAACGGATCCAACATATCCGCAGTCCGGGCGGCTATTTGCGCAGTCTGACCCGCAAGGCCGCCGAGGGGGCCTTTTCACCCGGACCGATGGTGATGGCGCTCCTCAATCCGGATCGGCCCGCGGTTGACAGCTGTCAACAAGGGGCCGTGCCGTGATCTTGGGGGGAATTGACAGCTGTCAACTGTGCCAACCCGGCACGCCCAGTGGAGGGATGGTGGGGGGGCGGCCGGGTCAGCCTTCGTAGACGCGCCTGACGTCGCGGGCGACATCCTCCCAAGTGCGCAGGCTGTCGAAGGCCGCCGCGATGCGCGCCCGCACAGTTTCGGCAAAGCCGCGGTCGGTCTGCAGGCGCGCGACAAGCGCCGCAAGCTCTTCGGGCTTGTCGGGGTCGAAATAGAGGCCAAGCTCGCCACAGACCTCGTAGAGTACGGGGGCCGTCGAGCAGATCGCGGGGGTTCCGTTCCACAAGGCCTCGCCCGCCGGCAATCCCCACCCCTCCATGCGGCTCGGCAGGACCAGCGCCATGGCATGTCGATAGAGCTGGTTGAGCCTGGTCTGGTTCGGGCTGGGCAGCATGTCGATGACGGGGCGGATACGGGCGTAGCGGTCCTGCGCGAGGTGGTCCCGGACATGCTTGCGGGGCGCGCCCGCCAGGACAAGCCGCGGCAGCGGCGCGCCGGAGGCTTCGAGCAGGCACATCGCCTCGAACACGGTTTCCAGATTCTTGCGGCCGATCGTGGCCCCCACGGTCAGCAGATACGGCGTTTCGGGAATCTCGTCGGCCGCGGGGTCCGTGCCGTCACGGGATTCGTGGCACAGGGGCACGGCGACGATTTCGGGCAGGGGGGGCAGGACGCCCTTGCGGGAAAAGGTCTCGATGTCGGATTTCGTGAACCGGGAGTTCGCAATGATCCTGGAGGCGCGGCTGATCACCCGGCGATTGTCGCCGGCAAAGGTCAGGGGAAACGCGCCGGCGGCCCGCGGCGAGACATCATGCAGCGGGAACATGTCGTGCAACAGCGGAATGAACGTGCAGGACACACCGGCATTATCGAGCGCATTCAAGGCCGCGACCATGTGTTTCGGACGCCCGGTTGAAACCAGCGTCTTGCCGGTCATGTCCAGCTCTTTGAGGGACAGGTTCGCGCGGCGCCAGCGGGACCGGTTGATTCCGCGAACGATCCTCTGCGCCAGCGGCAGCAGGGCGTCGCGCAGCCGGTTCCGGGAATAGAACGTCTTGCGCAGGTGATGTATCTGCCGGACGCCTTCCGGGATGTTCAGGCTGACCCGGCCGGTTTCGGGGTCGATGCCCGGATGAACCTCGAAGAACCGGTCATGCGCGTGCGAGAAGATCGCGAAACGCAGGTCCGGGTCGATCAGGTACAGCTCGCGGCCGATTTCCGCGACCACGCGGACGATGCCGTAATACGGGTATTTCCCCGTCGAGGCCACGAACACCTCTGTCAGGTCATAGACGACATTGGCCATGGGGCATCTCATGGGGCATCTTTGATCCTTCGCGGGTCCGGAGCGCGCTGTTAATCACCCGATTAATCACCCGATGCGGGACCGCACGCAGCGTTTACAACCTGTAATGGGCATCGCCCCCCGCGCCCCGGAAAACAGCCCGGAAACAGCCCGGAAACAGCCCGGAGGGGGGTATGAGATTTGCTGTATATCTTTTCTTGCGCCCCTGTCCAGCAAGATGTATACGGATTCCTGACGACCTGTTGTTCGTTACGTGACCGTGCTCAAGACTGCCACCAGGAGATGCACCGATCGTTGGGCAAGACGCCGCAAAATCGACTCATCGAAGAGGACATGAAAATGCCGATTAACACTAGTACACTGACGCCGCAGCAGCAGGTAACTGCCATTTATGTGGCCTATTATGACCGGGCACCGGATCCCGCGGGTCTGCAGTTCTGGACCGACCAGGTCCAGGCCGGCATGTCGCTGGCCGATGTCGCGACCGCGTTTTCAAACGCCGCGGAAACCAAGGCCAAGTTTCCGTTCTTCGATACGCCCGATGTGCTGAGCTCCAGCAGCTTCATCACGACCGTGTATGCAAACCTCTTTGGCCGCGCCCCCGACGCGGCGGGCCTGACCTTCTGGACCGGTCAGCTGGATTCGGGCGCGACCCCGGTCGGCCAGATCATCCTGGCGATTCTCGAGGGGGCACAGGACGCCGCAACCGGCGGGTCGCCCGATTCCGAGACCGTTACCAACAAGATCGACGTCGGTCTCGACTGGGCGCAAAAAGCGGCCGCAGCCGGCATCGGCCTGTCCAACAACCAGATCGCCGCAGAAGTCAACGGCGTGCTCGTGGTCAATGACGCGGCAGCCTTTGGCTCGGCGACCAGCATCCTGGACGCCGTCAATGGCACCCCGGCCTCGGTGACGACCGCCAAGGCGGCAACCCAGACGTTCATTGACGGCGGGGCCTCCGGGAGCACTGCGGGCCAGACCTTCACGCTCACTACAGGTGTCGACGCTGGGGCAGCCTTTACCG
>JAACVA010000227.1 GCA_009992615.1 Rhodobacterales bacterium | reverse complement strand
CGATGCTGGTGTTGATGCTGATTTATCTGGTTGCGCCCCAGCTCGGCTTGGCTGTGCCGGCCCTGACGCCGCTGCTCGACAGCTATGTGAACTGGGTGAACACCGTGCGCGACCTGATCGACGCAGCCTTGCTTTGGGCCGTCACGGCGATGGGCGGCAACCCAGCGCCCTGAACCAGACGCTGCGCCTGCCGTCAATGCACAAAAGGTCGCCCTGTGCCACGACACTCTGCACATTTGCAAGTCAAGGCGATCAGAACCTGTCGAGCAGCCGCTTGAGATATTCCAGTTCCTGATCCGGTCGGTTTTGTTCGCCCGACCGGCGGCGGATTTCGTCCAACAGTTCCTCGGCCCGGCGATACACGTCATCGCCCTGCAACAGGTTCTCGTCTGTGCCCAACTGGCCTTGCGACCCGGCTTCACGGCCCAGCGGATCACGCTGGCGGCCCTGGGCATCGCCGCTGGTGCTGGCCTGGCCCTGGCCACCCTGCTGTTGTTCCTGTTGCGCCATCGCCTCGCCAAGGTTGCGGATGCCTTCACGCAGCGCCTCCATCGCCTGCGACTGCTGGTCCAGTGCCTCGGCGTAATCGCCGTCGCGCAGGGCTTGCTCGGCACCGTCCATCGCCTCACCTGCGCGGCCCAGCGATTCGCGTGCGGCGTCGCCTTCGGGGGTGCCCGCGCCGGGCAGGTTGTTTTGCTGGCGGTTCAATTCGTTGCGCAGTGCGTTCTGACGGTCGGCCAGACTTTGGCCGGGTTGCTGCCCCTCGCCGGGTTGCTGGCCTTGGCCGGGCTGTTGACCCTGACCTTGCTGCCCTTGGCCGGGTTGTTCGCCCTGTTGCCCCTGTTGCCCCTGTTGTTCGCCCGGTTGACCGGGGTTGAACTGTTCCTGAAGGTCGCGGAATGCCTGATCCGACAGGCCCTGTTGATCGCGCAGGGTGTCTTGCAAATCCTGCATCGCCTGATCGCCTTCGCCTTGCTGACCCTGGCCACCCTGGCCTTGGGTCACCTGCATATTCTCCATCATCTGCTGCAACTGATCCAACAGCGCCTGGGCCTCGGCCATGCGCCCCTGCTCCATCAACTCCTGGATCCGGTCGAGCAATTCCTGCAACTGGCCGGCGGTAATTTCCTGCATCTCGCCTTCGGCCTGTTGCTGTTCGCCATTGCGTTCGGCGTTTTCGGCCAGCTGGCGCATATAATCCTGCATCGCCTCGCGCAACTCGTCCATCAGGCCGGCGATTTCCTCGTCGCTGGCGCCATTCTTGATCGCCTCTGACAGGCGGTCCTGGGCGCGGCGCAGCCGGGCCAGCGCATCGGCCAGATCGCCATATTCCAGCTGTTCGGCAATGCCCCACAGCGCCTCGGCCACGTCTTCCTGTACCTCGGTTGACAGCGACGCCAACTCAAACCCGGCTTCAAGCTGGCGGATCGCCGTGCGCAGTTTCAGATACACTGCGTTGCTGCGGAAAATGTCATCGGGCGAATGCGATACGGCGCGCAGGATCTGTGCCACCCGCCCCGCATTTTCGCGTGCCCACAACAGATCGCGCCGCTGTTCGATGATGGCCTTGGCCAGCGGATCAAAAAACCGCAGACCCCCCAGGTTTTCGCCGAAAGGCGCGCCTTGGCCGGTCTGGCCCACTGCGTCTTCGACCGAAAAGCGCAGGGTGACGGGCATGTTTGCCCAGGGGTGTTTGCTGAAATTGTCGGTGAGGAAGTCCTCGAATGCGGTACGCTCACCATTGAACGGCATTGGCAGATCCAGCACGATGGCATCGCGGGGATCGGGGGCGGTGGTCAGGCCATGACGCCGATCCAGCGCAGCAAGATCGAGCGTGATCGTGGCGGTGCCGCTGACAACACCGTAATCGTCGCTGGCAACGAAGGGCTGGCGCAGGGTGCCGTCTGCCTTGCGTTCGGCCGGGCCGGCGGCAGCGACATCGGGCCGGGCATCGGGCAGCATGACGATTTGCCACTGCCGCCCGGTGGGACCGTCGATTTCAACCGTGCCGCTGTGCTGCACCTCGAAGGTCTGGCCCAGCTGTGCGGCGGGCGGCGCGGCGGGGTCGGGGGCGCGGCCCGACACATCCTCGGACAGGCGCAGCGCACCGACTTCGCCATACAGGCGCAGGGTGATGCGGCTGCCTTGAGGCACGGTGACGGTTTCGTCGGAGATGTCGGCCAGGTAAAGGCTGGGCTTGCCGGTATAGGCGGGTGGTTCGATCCAGCCTTCCCAGGCCGGGCCGGCGGCCAGCGCGGCACCTCTGCCGGGGGTCAACTCGCCCACCGATGCGACGCGCCAGAACGACCCGAACAACAGCGCCACGGCAAACAGCAACAAGGCGACATAGCGCAGCGCGAATGGATCGCGCGCCGCGATCCGCAGGTCAGGGCGCACCGCGCGCGCCGTTTTCACGCGTTCGGCCATTCGGGTGATGTGGGCCTGCCACACGGCTTGTGATCCGGCATCGGTGCTGCCGATGACCTGAATGTCACGCAGAGCCCCGATCGGGCGGCCGGGCAGGGTGGAATCAAGCCGCTGCAACGCCTCGGTCCGGCTGGGCATCTGAAACGCCTGCGCCCCGCGCCAGCCGAACCAGACCAGCGCCAAAGCCACAACTGCGCCGATGCCCCATACCACCTCGATCGGGGCGCTGTCCTGCAAGCCCAGCATCAGGGCGCCGAAAATCGCCAAAACGACGCTCCAGACCGGCCAGAGGCTGCGCGTGGCACGTTCAGCCACCATGCCGGCACGGGTCAGCGCCAGCGGGCGGCGCAGGCTGTCAAAGGCGGGGTGGTTCAGTGGCGTGTCCGGCATCGGCCCTCGCATACGGTACACCCCGACGCGCAACCCGCGTCAGAGCCATTCTGGTATGGTATCGCGATTGAGCATTTCGTCAAAGGTTGGTCTGGCGCGTATGACAGCGAAGTGATCGCCGCTGACCATCACCTCGGGGATCAGGGGGCGCGAATTGTATTCCGAACTCATCACTGCACCATAAGCCCCGGCGCTGCGAAACGCCACCAGATCGCCGGAGGACAGCGGCATCATCGCACGGCGTTTGGCAAAGGTATCGCCGGATTCGCAGACCGGGCCGACGACATCATAAACATGTGCCTCGATGCCCGGTGCCGGTTCGATCAGCGGCACAATATCGTGGTGCGCGCCATACATGGAAGGGCGCACCAGATCGTTCATCGCGGCATCGACGATCAGGAAATCGCGTTCCTCGCCCTGCTTCACATAGATCACCGCGCTGACCATCACGCCTGCGTTGCCGGCAATCAGGCGGCCCGGTTCAATTTCGATCTCACAGCCCAGATCGCCCAGCGTGGCCTTGACCATGGCGCCGAAATCGCGGGGCAGGGGCGGGTCGGCATTGCTTCGCTCATAAGGGATGCCAAGGCCGCCGCCCAGATCCAGCCTGCTGATGTCGTGACCATCTGCGCGCAAAACATGCGTCAGGTCGGCCACCTTGCGAAAGGCCGCCTCGAACGGGGCCAGCTCGGTCAGCTGGCTGCCGATGTGCACGTCAATGCCAATCACCTTGAGCCCCGGCAGGGTGGCGGCATGGGCATAGACGGCGCGGGCGCGGGAAATCGGGATGCCGAATTTATCTTGCTTGCGGCCTGTGGCGATCTTTTCGTGGGTCTTGGCATCGACATCGGGGTTCACCCGGATGGTGATGGGGGCAATCTTGCCCAAGGACAGGGCGACATCATTCAGCGCCTGCATCTCGGGTTCGGATTCGACGTTGAACTGTCGGATACCGCTTTCCAGCGCCAGCCGCATTTCGGCGGCGGTCTTGCCGACGCCGGAAAATACGATGCGCTCGCCCGGAACCCCCGCCGCACGCGCCCGACGATATTCGCCGCCCGACACCACATCCATCCCCGCCCCGAGATCGCCCAGCAGCTTCAGCACTGCGAGGTTGGAGTTGGCCTTCATCGCAAAGCAGATCAGGTGATCCATGCCCTCCAGCGCCTCGTCGAACAGGCGGAAATGCCGCGTCAGGGTGGCGGCGGAATAGCAATAGAACGGCGTGCCCACGGCGGCTGCGATGTTGGCCAGCGGTACGTCTTCGGCAAACAGCCGACCGTCGCGATACAGAAAGTGATCCATCAAGGCCCCTATAGTTTACCGCGACATAGCAGAGTGGCGCGCGGGCGCAATTCTTGCCGCTCAGGCCCGGCGCGACCGCAAGAACAGGTACAGCGGCAACCCGCAACTTACCCCGATGCAGAACGTCGCCGGGATGGCGATCAGGTTCAGCCATGCCTTGCGTGTCCAGGTTTCGGCCAGCACCCACAGCGTCAGGGTGATCGCCGCGATGGTCAGATCCCAGGTCAGCCCGGTGGTCGAAGCGTTGACATACCAGGCGTCGATCAGCCCCGACAACCCGGTTCCGGTCTGGTTCATGTAGGACACGAACCAGTACATCGGGTGGATCGCCCCCCAGACGGCAAGCGCCAGCCACAGCATCCGCAGCGGCGCCGTCACAGGGTGCCCGATCACAGGGTGCCCGTCACGCCGATGCGCGCCTCGCCGGTGACTGTCACGCCGGCGACGCCGGGCTTTTCCGGGGCGCCGGGGGCACCGCAGGCGGTCAGGAAGGCTGCTACGGGCAGCAAGAGAATGAACATACGCATGGGGGCCTCATCGGTTGGGCAAAGGCTGCGGGGGTGTCTGACAAGACACAACATAGCCGCCGTGCGCCTTTTGAACAGGCCGGATCAGCCCAGGATGTCTTTCCAGCGGGCGATCTGTTCGCGCACCCGCAGCGGCGCCGTGCCGCCATAGGACGTGCGCGAGGCGACCGAATTGTGCACACCCAGCACGCCGAACACATCGTCGGTGATCGCGCTGTGCACCGATTGCATGTCGGCCAGCGTCAGGTCGGGCAGGTCGCAGCCCTTGGCCTCGGCCAGCGCCACCAGCGACCCGGTGACGTGGTGGGCGTCGCGGAACGGCATGTTCAACGCCCGCACCAGCCAGTCGGCCAGATCGGTGGCGGTGGAAAAGCCCGCACCGGCCGCGGCTTCCAGTGCCTTGGTGTTGGCGGTCATGTCGCGCACCATGCCTTCCATCGCGGCCAGGGCCAGCATCAGCGAATCGGCGGCGTCGAAGGTCTGTTCCTTGTCTTCCTGCATGTCCTTGGAATAGGCCAGCGGCAGCCCCTTCATCACGGTGAACAGCGCCACCATGGCCCCCAGGATGCGCCCGATCTTGGCGCGGATCAGTTCGGCGGCGTCGGGGTTCTTTTTCTGCGGCATGATCGAAGACCCGGTGGAAAACCGATCCGACAGCGCAACAAAGCGGAACTGTGCCGATGACCAGATCACCAGCTCCTCGGCAAAGCGCGACAGGTGCATGGCACAGATCGTGGCGGCGCTCAGAAACTCCAACGCGAAATCGCGGTCGGCCACGGCATCCAGCGAATTGGCCGACGGGCGGTCGAACCCCAGCGCGGTGGCCGTCATGTGCCGGTCAATCGGAAAGCCGGTGCCGGCCAGGGCCGCTGCCCCGAGGGGCGATTCGTTCATCCGGGCGCGGGCATCACGAAACCGACCCACATCGCGGCCCAGCATTTCGACATAGGCCATCATGTGATGGCCCCAGGTCACCGGCTGGGCCGTTTGCAGATGGGTAAAGCCGGGCATTACCCAATCGGCACCCGCCTCGGCCTGTTGCAACAGCGCACGCTGCAATGCCTCGCAGCCGGCAATCGCCGCATCCACCTGATCGCGCACCCAAAGACGGAAATCGGTCGCCACCTGATCGTTGCGCGACCGACCGGTGTGCAGCCGCCCGGCAGGCGCGCCGATCACCTCTTTCAGGCGTGCCTCGACGTTCATGTGGATGTCTTCCAGGGCGGTCGAAAATTGAAAGCTGCCCGTTTCAATCTCTGACAACACCGTGAGCAGCCCTTCCCGGATCGCCGTTGCATCGCTATCGGTAATGATACCCTGCGCCGCCAGCATCGCGGCGTGGGCACGCGACCCGGCGATATCCTGCGCGGCCATCCGTTTGTCGTACGAGATCGAGGCATTGATCGCCTCCATGATCGCGTCCGGCCCGGCGGCAAACCGCCCGCCCCACATCGCGTTCGAGTTTTTGTCGGTCATCAAAAGGGCCCCGGTCATGAAGTTTCTGCTTTCTGTTGCTCTCTATATCGGGCTGAGCCTGGGCGCAAATGCCGCCGATCTGGAAACGCTGAACGCCCTGCGTGAGGGCGATATGAAAAAGCTGAATTTCCATTCCGAACCGGTGCCGGTATCGGGTGCCGTGTTCACGACGAAAGACGGCGCCGAACACACGCTGGCCGATTGGCAGGGCAAGATCGTGCTGTTGAATTTCTGGGCCACCTGGTGCCCGCCCTGCCGCCATGAGATGCCAGCGCTGGACGCACTTCAGGGTGCGCTTGGCGGTGCGGCATTCGAAGTGGTGACATTGGCCACCGGGCGCAATGCCGTGCCGGGAATCGAGCGGTTCTTTGACGAGGCGAAGATTGAAAACCTGCCGATCCTGCTGGATCCGCAGCAGGCGGTGGCGCGCGAGATGGCGGTGCTGGGCCTGCCGATCACGGTGATCCTGAACCGCGAGGGTCAGGAAATTGCCCGACTGCGCGGCGATGCCGAATGGAACAGCGCCAGCGCCAAGGCAATTTTGCAGGCCCTGATCGACGGCTAGGGCTTTGCCAGTCGCGCCACCCGGTCGTGGCAGGGACAGCTGACAAGATGGTCGTTGACCATGCCCACCGCCTCCATGAAGGCATAAACGATGGTGGGGCCGCAAAACCGGAATCCCTGATTTTTCAGGTCTTTTGAAATGCGGGCCGACAAGGGCGTGAACGGCGGCACTTCGTCCATGCTGGCAAAACGGTTCTGTCGCGCCACGCCGTCAACGTAATCCCACAGAAACCTGTCAAAGCCCTGACGTTCTTCGATGGCGATCCAGGCGCGGGCATTGCCGATCGCCGCCTCGATCTTGCCCCGGTGGCGGATGATTCCCGGATTGCCCAGCAGGGTTTGCACCTCGGCATCGCCCCAGGAGGCGATGAGCTCCGGTTGGAACCCGTGAAAGGCCGTGCGAAATTTATCGCGCTTTTTAAGGATCGTGAGCCAGCTGAGCCCAGCCTGAAACCCATCGAGGATCAGTTTTTCCCACAACGCCCGGCTGTCCTGCTCGGGCACCCCCCATTCCGTATCGTGATAGGCCTGATACAGCGGGTCAGCGCCGCACCAGTCACAGCGGTTTTCCATGGCATCGCGTCCTTTTCCGGGGGTGTCGGGCATTTAAGTCAAACAAGAACAAAATGAGAATCTTCATACCTTGTTAGAACGCTTTTGACAGAGTGATGTCAGAGCCCATGGAGAATTCCCAGATGTCATCCGATTATCCGCGCAGCATTGCCGATGTAACCACGGGGCTGGACAGCCCCCTGTCCTTTGCCGTGACCGAGCGGGACCGCGACGTGCTGAATACCGTAGAACGGGCGGTTGCCAGCGGCAATGTGATGCTGGCCTATCAACCCGTGGTGCCTGCTGGGCGTCAGGACCGGCCGGCCTTTTACGAAGGGTTGATCCGCATCCTCGACAAGAATGGCCGTATCATTCCGGCCCAGGAATTCATCGGAACGGTGGAAACTCGCGAATTGGGACGCATGATCGATTGTCTTGCTCTGCAAAAGGGGCTTGAAACATTGGCGGCCCATCCCCGCCTGCGATTGTCGATCAACATGTC
>JAACVA010000226.1 GCA_009992615.1 Rhodobacterales bacterium | reverse complement strand
TGGGTCTGTCAACCGTGTTCCTGATTCTGGGTTTTACCGCCTCGGTGTTCGGGGCGTTCTTTCTGCAAAATCAGGAGCGGTTTGCGCAGATTTCCGGCATTGTTGTCATTGTGTTTGGCCTGCATTTCCTTGGCATCCTGCGTATTCCACTGCTGAACCGCGAAGCGCGGCTGGATGCGGGCGACCAGGGCGGATCGTCGTTCGGGGCCTATGTTCTGGGCCTTGCCTTTGCCTTTGGCTGGACGCCCTGCATCGGCCCGCAACTGGGCGCAATCCTGTCGCTTGCTGCATCCGAGGCCAGCCTGGCGCGCGGCACGACGCTGTTGGGCGTCTATGCCGCGGGGCTGGGCATTCCATTCCTTCTGGCGGCGGTTTTCATCCAACGCTCGATCGGGGTGATGAACCGGATCAAGCCCTGGATGGGCGTGATCGAAAAGGCCATGGGCGCGTTGCTGGTGTTGGTTGGTGTTGCGCTGCTGACCGGGGCATTCAGCGCGTTTTCATGGTGGCTGCTTGAAACCTTTCCGGCGCTGGCCACCCTAGGCTGAGTGGCTTAATTTCGCCAAACTGTTCGGGTATTCTGATCCGCAGCAAGCAGGATGAACAGTCAGATGGCCCAAGGCACTGTTCCCGTCACCCGACGCCGGGTGTTTTACATTCCGGGATATGATCCGATCCACCCGCGACGCTATCGCGAGTTGTACCGCAAGGAGAGCGCGGCGCAGGCGGCGATTTCGGGCTATCAGATTGCGCTGAAACCGCGCAAGGGCGCGCGCTATGGCTGGCAGGTGGCGGCGACGATCGAGGGGCGCCCGGTGCAGGCGGATGTCGAGGTTCTGGTCTGGTCAGACATTGTGCGCCATTCGATGAACACCGGCATCCTTTCAACCTATGGCCAGCTTGGGCGCACCGCTTGGATCTATATCGTCAGCGGCGCCTTGCGGCGGCTGATGTGGCTGCGCAAGGGGCCGGTGATTGCGGCGCTTTATCCGGTGGTGATGCTGTTGGGGCAACTGGCGCTGGCGATGGCCGTGGCGTGGTATGGCGGGCAGGCTGTCGGTGCGGCTTTGGCGTGGGGTCTGGGCGCGCTGGGTCTGGACATTGCGCCGCTGCTGTTGCGGCTTTCGGGCCATACGCTTGGCTTTGCTGCGGCGGTCTGGCTGATGCGCTGGTTCCGGGCCAGGGATGGCCGGTTCTTCGCCTATTACCTGATGCATGACTATGCTTTTTCCGCCGCGACGCGGGGCGCCAACCCCCCGGCACTTGAGGCGCGGATGGCCGAATTTACCGCCGCCATCGCCCGCGCCATGGCCAGCGACGCGGACGAGGTTCTGGTGGTCGGCCATTCTTCGGGCGCGCATCTGGCGGTGTCCTGCATTGCCGATTTGATCCGCCAGGGCTGTGTGCCCGCAAACGGCCCGGCCTTGGCGCTTTTGACCCTCGGTCAGGTGATCCCGATGGTCAGTTTTCTGCCCGAAGCACAGCGTTTGCGCGCTGATCTGCATTTCCTGTCGGCGCGCGATGATCTGACTTGGGTCGATGTCACCGCCCCCGGTGACGGCTGTGCCTTTGCGTTGTGCGATCCGGTGGCGGTATCCGGCGTGGCCCCTGAGGGGCAGAAATGGCCACTGGTGGTCTCTGCCGCCTTCACCCAGACCCTAAAGCCTGAAACGTGGAAGGCGCTGCGTTGGCGATTTTTCCGGCTGCATTTCCAATATCTGTGTGCTTTTGACGCGCCCGGCGACTATGACTATTTTCGCATCACCGCCGGGCCGCAAACCCTGGCTGCCCGCTATGCGGGCCGCAAGCCCAGCAAATCGCGGATTGTCAGACCGGCCTCGTCCCACACCACGATGGCGGCATGACGCCCCCGAAACCGGATGCGCGCCCCGACAAGGTGTCGCTTTGGCGCTATCTGAAACTGTTCCGACAAGACATCCTGTCGGCCCAACCGGCGAAACTTTATCGCGCCTGGATGGCCGAGTTCCGCACGCCGTTCTTCCGCAGCTATCTGGTGAACGATCCGAAACTGCTGCGCATGGTACTGAACGAGCGGCCGATGGATTTTCCGAAATCCGACCGGATTGGCGAAGGTCTGCGCCCGCTTCTGGGCAATTCGGTGTTTCTGACCAACGGCGCGCTTTGGCAGAAACAGCGCCGTATCATCGACCCGGCGTTCGAGGGGGGCCGCCTGCGCGATACCTTCCCGGCGATGCTGGCCGCGGGGCAGGCGGCGACGGCGCGTCTGACCGAAGGACCGCAAGACATCGAGCCTGAAACAAGCCACGCCGCCGCTGACGTGATCTTTCGCACCTTGTTTTCGATCCCGATCGAACACGCGATCGCCACCCAGGTGTTTGATCAGTTCCGCGATTACCAGCGCACTCAGCCAATCCTGAACCTTGCAGCGTTTGTGCCGGTGCCGGCGTGGGTGCCGCGGTTCCATCGCGCCCGCACGAAACAGACGGCCCGCGCCATTCGCGCGCTGATCACCCGGCTGACCACCGATCGCATGGCGCAGATCACCGCCGGCACCGCCCCCGATGATCTGGCGACCAAGATCATGACCACCCGAGATCCGGTCAGTGGCGATGGCTTCAGCACCGGTGAAATGGTCGATCAGGTCGCCATCTTTTTCCTTGCCGGGCACGAGACCAGCGCATCGGCCCTCGCCTGGGCGCTGTACCTGCTGGCCACCCATCCCGACGCTCAGGACAAGGTGGCGCAAGAGGCCGACAGTTTCATGGCAGACCCACAATTTGCCCGCCTGTCAACGCTGAAGTTCACCCGCGATGTGTTCCGTGAGGCGCTGCGCCTCTATCCCCCGGTGCCGATGATGGTGCGCCAGACATCGCGCCCGGAACAGATGCGTGGCCGGACGGCGCCTAAAGGCGCCCAGGTCGTGCTCAGCCCCTGGCACCTGCACCGCCACACCCGGCTGTGGGACAATCCCGATGGGTTTGACCCGACCCGGTTTGGCACGCCGAACGGGCGCACATCCGCGCGTGAGGCCTATATACCGTTTTCCTCGGGCGCCCGCGTCTGCACCGGTGCAGGCTTTGCCATGGTCGAGGGCCCTCTGCTGCTGGCCACGGTTCTGGCCCGCTGGCAGCTCTCGGCCGACCCACAGCGGGTGCCGGTGCCGGTGGCCCACTTGACCGTCCGCGCGAAAGATGGCATCTGGCTGACCCTCAGCAAACGCCCCTGAGTTTGGCCCTGCCAAACCCTTTGGCGCGCAGCATCCTCGCCCACAATCGTGACTTCCCTCGACGAATGGCACGATCACCGGCCAGAGGTGCCAGAAAAGCATCGAATGTGCCGCAGGCACTCCTTTGGATCACAACCCGGGCATTTGCGCGGATCAGTTGAGATAAGGCACCGGGTCAACACTGTCAAAACCTTCGCGCACCTCGAAATGCAGGCCCGGCGCGGCGGCCGGGCGGACCTTGGCAATCACCTGACCACGCCTGACGGTATCGCCTTTTTGAACGGCGATTGAATCGACCCCTGCATAGACAGTCAGGACATTGCCCGCATGGCGCAGCACAAGGATCGGGATCTGGTCGGTATCGCGGGTGATCGCGGCAACGGTGCCGGCATCCGCCGCCCGCACGTCCGATCCTGCGGGGGCCGAAATGTCGATCCCGTCGTTCTTGCCCTTGGCATAGGGGCGGATGATCGGCCCTGTGGCGGGCGTCACGAAACGCCCGGTATCGCTGATCTTGGTCTGGGTGCCGGCCAGGGCGGGGGACGGGGGCGTTTCCTTCGGCTTTGCTGCTGTTGCTTTTTCGTCGGGCAATGGTGTGGCCGCGCTGGGGGGCATTGGTGCCACGCTGCCTGTTCCGGGGCGCGTACTGCCAAGGGCGGCAGGGGCGCCGCCGGGCAGGGCCACAGGGATCAACAGGTACTGGTCTTCGCGGATCATCAATTCGGCGTTCAACCCGTTCCATTCGGCCAAGGCCTTGGTTGACACGCCGTATTTGCGCGCCACGGTAAAGGCGGTTTCGCCGCGCACCACTTTGTGGCGCACCGGCTCGGGTCCGCTCTGCACTGTTGCCTGCACGGGGGCAGGGGCCTGCGCGGCGGCCGGGCGAATGCCTTCGTCGCCCAAGGGGGTGCTGGCGATGGTTTCGCTGGGCGCGATGGGGCGGGCGGCGATTACGCCAGTTTGCAGCGGGGCAATGGCGCCGGTGGCGGGCGAAGGTTCGGCCACGCGGCGGGGCAGCGCAATGACTTCGCCGCGGCGCAAACCCAAATCGAGGGGAATGCCGTTATACCGTGCCAATTCGTCCGCAGGCAGACCCACCCGAGTCGCCACGGTGTTTACGGTGTCGCCATTGCGCGCGACGGCCACCTGATAGGTCGGATAGGAGATGATGCCACGGTTGTCCGGGCGGGGCCGATCAGCGGTGCGTGCGGCAAGGGCTGCTTCGCTGGTGTTCAGAACATTGCCGCTCATGCCGTTGCGCAGGTCGATGTCGAAGGGTCGGTCGCCACAGCCGGCAAGGGCCAGCACTGTGGCCCCGAACAGCAAAGGGGCCCGGATCGTGCGGATAACTGCCATCGCTCTCGTCCTCAACTCAAGGGCGGCGCCTTCTGTCGGGCACTCGCCTGTCCGCCATGATGCCGGGGCTGCATCGGCCCGCGACCTGTTCTAGTCCTGTCCAAGCCCTTCGAGAAGGGGCACAAATCGCACCGGGCGCAGTTCTTCATAGTCGAACCCGGTGTCAAGGCGCGTGACCTTTATCAGGCTTTGCACCGTGTCCGACTGCCCGACCGGCAAGACCATGATACCCCCAATGCGCAATTCCGCCAAGAGGGGGCCGGGCGGGTCTTCGGCGGCGGCGGTCACCAGGATGCGGTCGAACGGCGCCTGATCGGGCAAACCGCGGCTGCCATCGGCGGCAAAGGCAGTGACATTGGCCAGGCCAAGGGCATCAAATACCTGCCGCGCCTCGCGCACCAGGCGGCGATGCCGGTCGATCGTATAGACCCGGCGCGCCAGCAACGACAGGATCGCTGCCTGATAGCCCGAGCCGGTGCCGATCTCGAGCACCTTGTCGCGTGGCTGTACATTCAACGCCTGTGTCATCAGCCCGACGACCGAAGGCTGGCTGATCGTTTGCCCACAGGCGATGGGCAGCGGCATGTCCTCATAGGCGCGTTCGGCAAAAATGCCGCGCACAAAGGCGCCACGGTCGATCCGCTCCATCGCGTTCAGCACCCGGGTGTCGGTCACGCCGCGCGACCGCAGGGCGAAGAGGAACTGCATCTTGCGTTCCGCTTCATTGGTCATTCGAGGGCGGCCTTCAGGTTGGCCAGCCTGTCATGGGCCGTCAGATCGGCACGCATCGGGGTGACCGAAATATACCCGTCATGGTTGTCAAACGCGTCGGATCCGGGGGCGCTGGGGCCTTGGGTGCCGCCTTTGATCCACAAGAACTTGCGCCCCGAAGGCGACAGGTGCGGTTCGGTCGAGAAATAGCTGTCGCGTCGGAAGCCCTGGGCCGAAACGCGGATGCCCTTGACATCGCGCCCGGCCACGGCGGGAAAATTCACGTTGTAAAACAGCCGGTAATCATCGCCATTGTCCCAATCCGCCTTGTCAAGAAGGGCGCGTATGGTGGCGGTTCCGGTGACGCTGGCCGCATCGAACGGATCGTCCAGATCACGATTGCCAGGGCCCAGATATTGCGACAGGGCAATGGCGGGCAGACCTTGCAGCGCCGCCTCGATCGCGCCGCCGATGGTGCCGGAATACAGCGTGTTTTCAGCCGCGTTGTTGCCGCGGTTCACCCCCGACAAAACCAGATCGGGGCGTTGCGGCATGACATCGTAAAGCGCCGCCAGAACGCAATCGGCGGGCGAGCCTTCGGCCGCCACTCGGCGCGGGCCCAGTTCGGCGATCATCATCGGATGGGTATAGCTGATGCAATGCCCCACGCCCGATTGCTCAAAGGCAGGGGCGACAATCCAGACTTCGCCCGTCGGCCCGGCGATATCATGGGCAATGCGTTGCAGCACTTTCAACCCCGGAGCGTTGATGCCGTCGTCGTTGGTGATGAGAATGCGCACGTCTTGCCCCGCCTGTTTTGTTCTCAATAAGCGAGGGCGGGCGCAGGGGCAAGCCGCGCAAAGCCCCCCTTTCGGGCGCCCACCCACCCACCCTTGCGCCCTCAAGGGGGGCTGGGGTGTCTTCAGCGCGTGTTTTGGCAAAAGAGAAAGCTGAGGTAGGTGCTGCTTGACCCGGTTCTGGGGCCAAGGGAGGCTCAGAGGCCGATGCTGTTCAGCAGGCGGGCGGCTTCGGTGTCGGGGGGGGTGAGTGCGGCGCGGTCTTCCCCGGGGAAAAACCGCGCACGGGTGGCTGTGGGCATCGGCCGTGGCGCGAGGATATGCACCTTCGGCCCGGTGTTTACCGTTTCCGCAGCCCATGACCGAGCAAGCGCCATTTGTGCCGCCTTTGTCGCGCCATAGCTGGCAAAGAATTTTTCGCCTGCACGCGGATCGTCAAAGAACAACGCCTGGCCCCCGGGGGCCGCCAGCAGCAGCGGGGAAACCATCGGGATCAGCGTTGCGGTTGCTGTGGCGTTCAGCGCGACCGATTTTTCCCAGTCTCGCCCATCGACATGGGCGGCTGGCGTCAGTGGGGCGGCATGGATCGCCGTATGGGCCCAGACATCGACATGACCCCATCGGTCGTGAATCGACAGGCACAGATGCGCCATTGCCTGTGCATCGGTGATGTCGAGAGGCGCGAGCGTGGCCTGACCGCCCTGCGCCTGGATCGCATCGTCCAGCTCTTCCAGCGCGCCGGTGGTCTTGGCCACGGCGACGATGTGATGGGTCTGCGCCAGCGTCTTGGCAAGCGCCGCACCAAGACCACGCGAGGCGCCGGTGATGAGGGCAATCTTGGTCATTCTGTCACTTCGGGCGTTTGATTTGTGGCGGCGGCCTATGCCTCCGGCGGGAGTATTTTTACAAAGAAGAAGCTGATGCTATTCTGCCGCTTGCAGCGTGAAGCCTTTTTCGATCATGTCAGAAGGGGCAACCGGGTATTGGCCCGAAAAACAGGCATCGCAATATTGTGGGGCGGCGTTGTTGCGGCCTTTGGCCTCGCCTACGGCGCGGTAGAGGCCGTCAAGTGAGATGAAGCGCAGGGAATCGACGCCGAGATGCACACGCATTTCATCTTCGGACATGTGGGCGGCGAGCAGTTTTTCCCGTTCGGGCGTGTCGACGCCATAAAAGCACGGCCAGGCCGTGGGCGGCGATGCGATGCGAAAGTGTACCTCGGCAGCGCCGGCATCGAGGATCATTTCACGGATCTTGATCGACGTTGTCCCACGTACGACCGAGTCGTCCACCAGGATCACCCGTTTGCCTTTGATAAGCGCGCGGTTGACGTTCAGTTTCAGACGCACGCCCATGTTGCGGATCTGTTCCGTGGGTTCGATGAAGGTGCGCCCGACATATTGGTTGCGGATGATTCCCATGGCATAGGGGATGCCGCTTTGCTGGCTGTATCCGATGGCGGCGGGGGTGCCGCTGTCGGGCACCGGGCAAACCAGATCGGCGTCTTGCGGCGCCTCTTTGGCGAGTTCCACGCCGATGGCACGGCGGGTTTCATAAACGCTGCGCCCGCCCAGAATGCTGTCGGGGCGCGAGAAATAGACATGTTCGAACACGCAGAACCGCGGTTTCCGGGGGGCGAAGGGGCGGTGGCTTTGCACCTCGCCGTCTTCGATGACAACCATTTCGCCCGGTTCGATT
>JAACVA010000225.1:7306-7805 GCA_009992615.1 Rhodobacterales bacterium | reverse complement strand
TGCTCGCGCACGAAAATATCGCCCACATCCGTTGTCCCGGCGCGCACGGGCGGGATGGGCGTGGAGCTACCCTTCAGGTATACGGTGCCAGAGAGAACCCGGGTGTCCACGCGCAGGTTGCCGATGATTGTGCTGACATCCGGGATGCTGAATGTGCCGTCCGCAGCGGTCACGCCCGTATAGCCACCGGTGACAGTCACCGGCGCGCTGGCCTTCACATCACCGCTGCCGTCCACCACCCGGCCTGTGACCGTTGTGCCGGGGTCCGCGCCCAGGCTGGCGGTGACATCCGGCGCGGAGCCGCTGTTGCCCTCCGTGTCGGTGACCAGCGCGCTGACGGTCAGGCTGCTGCCGCTGGCCGGGACCGTATAGACGAGCGCGTAGGGTGCAGTCGTATCTGTGCCCGCCGCCCCACCGTCCACCAGGAAAGTGACCGCGGCCACCCCCGTATCGTCCCCGGCGTCCGCGGTGAGGGTCGTCGTCTCGCCGTGTACCAGCG
>JAACVA010000225.1:6817-7081 GCA_009992615.1 Rhodobacterales bacterium | reverse complement strand
CCGGCACGCCGGTGATCTGGATATGGTTGGCGAGCATGCATTCCAGATGGGCGCCGAAAGCGCTGGCGATCGTTTCGGCATAGTCGATGGCGACTTCGTCCGACGGCGACCCGTCGAGATAGACAGCCAGATCCGCGATGGGGGATTTGTGCATGGAATGATCCTTTGCCCGAGTTGCTATCGCGACGGCGTTCGACATGCCGTCAGAGTGCCGGCTCGGCGCAGCCCTCGCCTTGATCAAGGTCAAAACTCCGAGCAGGTCTG
>JAACVA010000225.1:540-6593 GCA_009992615.1 Rhodobacterales bacterium | reverse complement strand
CCTCGGCGGCGGCCGCCTCGGCAAAGGCCCAGTTCACCTCGCGGAAGTTGGGCCAGTTCACCGGGTCATAGTTATAGCGTTCGCGGAAATTGTGCAGGATCGGCCAGAACGCCTCTTTGCTGGTGACGTGATAGAAATCGCGCACCTGTTCGGCGGTCAGCGGCAGCCTTGACACGGAATAATCACCATAGCTGTCCGAGATTTCGACCACCCGTTCGAAGCCGGGGTTCGACGTGTCTTCGGCCAGCTTCCATGCCACCCAGGCGCCACGGTCGACACTTCCGAAGAAGCTTTTCAGCGTTGGCACGATGCCATTGGGGCTGGCGTTTTCCTTGAACACAGTTTTGCCGTCTTCCTCAACCTCTTCATAGGGTTGACGGTGATAGACGATGACCAGATCGGATAACATGACAGTTCCTCAGACGTTGGGATGCAGGTTCAGGGCGCCGATTGCCTCGTGGATACCGGCGGCCCCGATGGCGCGGGCGCGATAGACGTGATCCTGCCCCGCAAGACGATCCAGCAGCGCCTGTTCCGATCCGCCCACAGCCACGGCGGGCAGGCCCAGCGCCAGCATGGAATAATCGTTCATCGTATCGCCCGCTGCCAGCAACCGGCAATGTTCGACGCCCAGATGATCGGCCAGAAGGCGCAGAGACGGCCCCTTGCTGATGCCCTTGGGCAGCACATCGAAATAGCGGTTGTCGGAAATCAGCGTGTCCAGACCCATGTCATCGACTATGCCATGGGCGGTGTCGTCAAAGGCGTCGGGGTCAAGGTCGTAACTGACGCGATACCGGAAATCGGTCGGTTGCAGGCGCAGCCCCGGTGCCTCGGCCAGCGCGGCGCGCACCTTGCCCCCCGCATCGCCCCAGCGCGCGGCGATCTCGGTTTCCAGCGGGTGCAGCGGCGTCACCTTGCCGTCGAGCACCTGGGCAATGGTCGTGCCCACGTCGCCGATCACATATTCGGGCCAGGGCAGACCGTCGCCACACATGCCCTCGATGAAATGCGGGTCGCGTCCGGTGACAAAGATCAGGCCAACGGTGTCGCGGTTGGCCTCGATCCAGTCGTACAGCGCCCGGCGCTCGGCGTCGCTGCCGCCCAGGAAGGTGCCGTCCAGATCGGTGGCCAGGACAAAGTGTTTGTCAGAGATCGGGACATGGCTGTTCATGAGACCACCTCATCGCCGCGCACCACCGGCGACAGCCCCGAGGGGTGATCGAACGACAGCGCCATCATCGCGCGGGGTTCGGATACGATGGGAGATGACCACATGTGCGCGAAGGTGTCGCGCAGATCTGCACCATCGTGCAGCACCCGGCGCACCGCCTCGCAGATCGGCATTTGCACCCCCAGGCGGCGGGCCAGATCGGTGACGGTGATGGCATTGTGCTCGCCCTCGACCACCACGGGTTTGCCATCAAAACACTGGTCGCGCACCACCCCGGCGCCCAGTTGCGTGCCCAGTGACATGTTGCGCGAACTGTCCGACGAACAGGTCAGCGTCAGATCGCCGGCGCCCGACAGGCCGGTCACGGTTTCGCGCTTGCCGCCCAATGCCTCGGCCAGCTGTTTCATCTCGTCCATGCCGCGGGTGATCAGGGCGGCGCGGGTGTTCTTGGCAAACCCGGCGCCGGTCATCATGCCACAGGCGATGGCGATCACATTCTTCACCGCGCCACCGATTTCAACGCCCACCAGGTCATCACTTATATAGGTGCGGAACGACGGCGTGCTCATTGATACGGCGACGCGGGCGGCGGGGCTGTCCATTGGCGACAGGCGGTCGTTATAGCTGAAGTTGAAGGCGACAGTGGCGGCGGTGAAATGGCCCAATGCGGTTTCATCGGCAAAAGTCGGCCCGGAAATCACACCGACGGGGTGGTCGCCCAACACCTCGGCGGCGATATGTCCCATCAGGTATCCGGTGCCCTCCTCAATGCCCTTGGCGCAGATCGCCACGGGGATGCCCTTGAGGATCAGCGGCGCGATTTCGGCGCAGATCTGCCGGATGGCGACGGACGGGATCACGATCAGAACGGCCTCGGCGCCGTCCAGCGCGGTGGCCAGATCGGTGGTCGCGAGGATGCCCGGTGCCAGGTCAATGCCGGGCAGGAAACGATCGTTGCGGCTGTTCCGGTTGATGTCGTCGATCACTGAGACGTCACGCCCCCACAACCGCACACTGCGCCCGGCGCGTCGCGCCACGGTGGCCAGGGCGCTGCCCCAGGCACCGGCACCGATCACGGCGATGCTGTCATATGGGCGGGGTTTCAGGGCGGGGCGGGGCGGATTGATCGGTTGACTGTTCACGGGAACTCCTGATTGGGGCGCTGAACCCCTATAACGCTGCCGCAGGTGCAAAGGTTCCCTGTTGCAGTGCAGAAATATCAATAAACTGTCCGGTGGCCGCCCAACTCCTGCGGAACTTGGCCCCGAACCCTGCGCTAGTCACCGCCGCAATGCCGATGCCGCGCCATGGCCGGTCAGGGTGATGACCCAAGGCCGCTGCAAACCTGCCGGGTCTCTGCGGCTAGATTTCCTCGACCGCAACCTTTGGAGAATTGAACGACAGATACCCGGCGATTGCCACAGCTCCTGCCTTGGGCGACTCGAAACTCCAAGCCGCATCGCGGATCAGTTCGCTTTTGGTCTGGACCGAATAATAGGTGGCATCGCCCTTGTGCGGGTCATGGGTGCTGCTGTCCGAGCGTTCGAGAAACGCCATGGCCAGATCGGCGCGCGGAATATACAATACCGGATGACGGTCGCCTTCGATCAGCTCGACCGCGTTCGAGGTTTCGCCAATCACGGCACCCCCGGCCCGAATGCTGAACGTGCCACCTGCGGGCCTTGTCCTGATTTGGTCTGCCATATCGCGCCCTCCCTTGACGTTTTGATGTTTGTGCTCCCGCATGGGTAACACTTTCGTGACAATAATCCAGCACCCCATGCGCCGCAATCAAAGCGGCGCTGTCGCCCGCGCCAGCCATCGCGCAACATCGCCCGAAACCAGCGGCCCGATCCGCGCCGCCACCTCGGCGTGATAGCCATCGATCCACGCCCGCTCGTCCGGCGACAGCAGGGCGGTGTCGATCAGTCGCCGGTCGATCGGAACGAAGGTCAGCGTTTCAAATGCCAACTGGTCGCGCCCGTCGCCGATCCTGTCGGCCTCGCGCACCACCAGCAAATTCTCGATCCGGATGCCAAATGCCCCGGCGCGGTAATATCCGGGTTCGTTGCTCAGGATCATGCCGGGGTGCAGAGGCACGTCGCTGGTCCGGGAAATCCGCTGGGGGCCTTCATGCACGCTCAGGTAAACGCCCACTCCGTGACCGGTGCCGTGGTCATAATCCAACCCCGCCACCCACAGCGGAAACCGCGCCAGCGCGTCCAGATCGCGCCCCGAACAGCCACGCGGCCACCGCGCCCGCGACACCGCGATCATGCCTTGCAACACACGGGTGAAACAGCTCTGCACTTCTGCCCCTACATCGCCCACCGGCACGGTGCGGGTGATGTCAGTGGTGCCATCCAGATATTGCCCGCCACTGTCCACCAACAGCAGTTCACCCGCCGCCAGATCGCGGTTCGTCGCCTCGGTGACCCGGTAATGCACGATGGCGCCGTTCGGTCCGGCGCCTGCGATGGTTTCAAAACTGATGTCGCGCAGCTGGTTCGTGTCGCGGCGGAAGCCTTCCAGCGCGCGCACCACGTCAATCTCGCTCACCCGATCGCCCGCGCCAGCCCGCGCACAGGCCCCATCCAGCCAGTGCAGAAAGCCGCACATCGCCGCCCCATCGCGCAGATGCGCGGCGCGGCTGCCGGCAATCTCGGTCTCGGTCTTGCAGGCCTTGGCCAGGATGCAGGGATCGGCGTCATAGGCCACTGCAACGCCCGCCGCGCGCAAAGCCTGATCCACCGCAAAGGGCGCGCTGCCCCTGTCCAGCCGTACCGGCCCGGTCAGCGCCGCAAGCGCCGGTGCAAATTCGGCCACCTCGAACAGATGCACCCCGTCGCCCAATTGCCCCGCCACGGCCCGCATCTTGATCGGATCGGCAAACAGATCGACACGCCCATCATCGTGCAGCAGGCCAAACCCCTGCACCACCGGATTGCGCTTGATGTCGCGGCCACGCAGGTTCAGCAGCCAGCACAGTGAATCCGGCAGGGTGATGACACAGGCCCGCTGCCCCGCCATGCGCAGCGCCTGCGCCATATCCGCCCGCTTGTCGGCCGCTGAACGCCCGGCCAGCGCCTCAGGATACAGCTCGACCGCGCCGCAGGGCGGGGCGGGGCGGTCTGGCCACACCGTATCCACCAGGTTGTCACAGGGCCGGAACACCAATGCCGACCCGCACCACGCCTCGACCTCGCCCACCGTGTGCAGCCACGAATCGAACCCGACAACCGCCCCCGCAGGCAGCCGTTGTTCCAGCCATGTCAGCAGCTTTTCCTCGGGCCAGTCCACCGGCGTGAACACAGCGGCCACCTGTTCACGCACCTGCAACCTGTAACGCCCGTCGACAAACACACCCGCCACATCGGCCAGCGCGGCGCAAAACCCGGCCGATCCGGTGAACCCGGTCAGCCAGGCCAGCCGTGCGTCGCAAGGCGCCACATATTCGCCCTGATGGGCATCGGCGCGGGGCACCAGAAATCCATCCAGCCCCGCCGCCGCCATGGCACCACGCAGGGCGGCCAGCCGCGCCGCACCGTGTTGTGGGGCCGATGTCACCTCGAACGTCTGAAACATGCCGTGCCACCCCTGTCGTTTGCAGAAAATGCCCCAAAGGCCGCCCCGCGGCCAGACGCCCGGGTTTCTTCTTTGCATAAATACTCAAGCAACGCCTCAGCTGGCGCGCCGCATCCCCATGACGCGGGCCCGCGCGCGGGGGTCGCTGTCGAACAGCGCCGCCAACTGTTCTGTCATCGCACCGGCCAGTTGTTCGACATCGGTGATCGTCACCGCCCGGTGATAGTACCGGGTCACGTCATGGCCGATGCCGATGGCCAGAAGTTCGACCTGTTTCTTGCGCTCGACCATGGCGATCACATCGCGCAGGTGCTTTTCCAGATAGTTGGCGGGGTTCACCGACAAGGTGCTGTCATCCACCGGCGCACCGTCGGAAATGACCATCAGGATCTTGCGCGCCTCGTGGCGGCCCGACAACCGGCGGTGCGCCCATTCCAGTGCCTCGCCGTCGATGTTTTCCTTCAACAGCCCTTCCTTCATCATCAGCCCCAGATTGGTACGGGTCCGGCGCCACGGCGCATCGGCGGATTTGTAGATGATGTGGCGCAGATCGTTCAGCCGCCCCGGCGCCTGTGGCCGCCCTGCGGCCAACCACGCCTCGCGCGCCTGCCCACCCTTCCAGGCGCGGGTGGTGAAGCCCAGGATTTCCACCTTCACCTGGCAGCGTTCCAGCGTGCGCGCCAACACATCGGCGCAGATCGCCGCGATGCTGATCGGCCGCCCCCGCATCGAGCCGGAGTTGTCCAGCAGCAGTGTCACACAGGTATCGCGGAACTCGGTATCCTTCTCGCGCTTGAACGACAGCGGCGTGGTGGGATTGGCCACCACCCGCGCCAGGCGTCCGGCGTCCAGTGTGCCCTCTTCCAGATCAAACTCCCACGACCGCGATTGTTGCGCCTGAAGGCGGCGCTGCAACTTGTTGGCCAGGCGCGACACAGCGCCTTTCAGCGGGTCCAACTGTTGATCCAGATAGGCGCGCAGGCGTTCCAATTCGGCGGGTTCGGCCAGATCCTCGGCGCGGATCTCTTCGTCATGGGTGTTGAGATATACCAGATAATTCGGGTCGGCCGCGCTGGGCGGCGGTGGCGCGGGGGGTTCGAACGGGGCGTCGCCTTCGGGCATCTCGGCCTCTTCGCCCATTTCGGTATCGGCCATGTCGTCCATGGTCACCTGGGCCTGCGACGGGTCCTGGGTCTGATCCTGGCTTTGATCGGGGCTGGCGTCGCTGTCTTCGCTGTCGTCCTGATCGTCGCCCTGGCTGTCGGGGTTTTCGCTGTCGTCGTCCAGGTTTTCG
>JAACVA010000225.1:0-317 GCA_009992615.1 Rhodobacterales bacterium | reverse complement strand
CGCACTCCAAACTTTCCTGACAGGTAAATACCAGGTTCAATGGTAATTGTAATTCCTGGTTTCAGTGCTGTTTCATCGCTCGTGTAGAGCGCAGGCGGCTCGTGTGCCTCTAACCCAATCCCATGCCCGGTGGTGTGGATAAAGTACTTGCCATAGCCAGCGTGCTCGATGACTGCACGGGCGGCGGCATCCAGCTCGCCTGCAGTGCAGCCGCCAGTTGCCTTCGTGTCTTTCAAGCGAGCTAATGCAGCATCGTACGACTCCTGTACAACTTTTGAAATTTTTTGATACTCAGCAGGTGGCTGATCGCCAAACCA
>JAACVA010000224.1 GCA_009992615.1 Rhodobacterales bacterium | reverse complement strand
AAATTGGTGAAGCAACAATGATCCGAATAAGATGAACGCTGAAAGGCGTGAGTTCTATGTCGCCGTGACCCGTGCAGAGCAAGAGCTACATGTTGTATTTCAGAAAGGGCAGCATTCAGTTTTTGTCCTCGAGCTTTACAATCGAACACAACAAAATAAATAGCATAAGGGTTCTCCACGAATTTGACCTCAGACGCTGAATTTCGCCGTCCATTTTCAAGAAAAATCCGCAGAACACGCATATTTTGGGATGTCAGCTTTTAGCGTCGCTCTGGACCACCCGATGGGGGCACTCCAGAAGGTCTTCAAATTTGGAGCAATGAAGTTGCGCTCGGCGCCTCTCGCTTGCGGCTGTACCACCCAATCAGAGAGCCTGATGGGGCCGCAGCGTTTATGCCCTGTTTTTCGAAGTGCACGAGAACAAAAATTGGTAGAGGTTCTCCATGGAATACACCTGAAAAAAGATGCAGACCCCATTCTTGCCCGTCAGATATTCCATCTAAGGCTGGATAGGTTCCAATTCACGCTGGATACCACAGTTTCTTCTGATCCATGGCTGGGGTGGTAGGATTCGAACCTACGATACACGGTACCAAAAACCGATGCCTTACCACTTGGCTACACCCCAACGGTGTTTGGTGTCTACTTGCCGTTTTTCGGCGGTGCAAGGGCAAAAGTTGCAATCCTGCGCCGATCATTCATTCGGGGCGTCCCGACGTAAAAGGTCGGGGTTTGTCTCGTCATTCCGCTCTTCGGCGATCAATCCCTCCAACGCTTCATCATCCAGCGCATCCACCCCGATCACCTGTATCTTTGGGGGCTGCGCGATGGTCTGATCCTGTTCCGGGGGTTCGCTGAACGGGATCATCTGGATGTTGTAGGTGCTGTCGGAGATGACATATCCTGCCTCCTCGATCGCCTGTTTTACCAGGCGCAATGTTTCGCCGCGGGCGCGCAGCAGCGATGTTGTGGTCTGGTCGATCCAGCCGGTGACGGTGAAAACCACACCGCTGGGCGTCAGATCCTGAATCCACACCGACGTGCCAGGCGTGTCGAGGGTAAAGGGCAGTGCTGTAACGGTGTCTTCGATCAACTTGCGCACGCTGGCCAGATCAGAGAGCGGGCTGATCGTTATGTCGAACTGATACCTACGCTCGGCATTGCGGGTGAAATTGATGATACGGCTTTTGAACACGATGGAATTGGGAATGCGAATGTGATTGCCATCAAAAGACAGCAGAATCGTTGCGCGGCTGGTCAACCGGATCACCTTGCCCTGATCGCCTTCGATTTCGACGGTGTCGTTGGGCTGAAACGGCTGGCGCACCGAAAGCATGATTGATGCGATGAAATTTTCGACCGTGTCCCGCACGGCAAAGCCAAGAGCCAGGCCGATGATCCCAGCTGCCCCCAGAATCGTGCCCAGCAATGCCGTGGCGTTCAGGATGTCCAGCGCAATGACGATGCCAACCAAAGCAAATGCCAAAACCACAAGTTGCCGATAGATATCGGCAATGAAAGCATTGGGTGCAATCCGGTCCCAGGGTTGGCGCAGGCGCGCGATACGCACACCGATGAACCAGATCAGCCAAGCCGCTGCCAACGCGACGCCAAACAGCGGCAACCGTGCAACGGTCTGGCGCAAGCGTTCCTCAAGCCGCTGAAAGGCAGGGTTCAGCCGTTTTGCCAGATCGGTGGTTTCCTCGACCTCGTTCTGGATGGCAATCACGCCGTCGATCCCGGTGACCAGGGCTTCCAGACGTTGCAGGGCGGTTGTATCCAGAACCTCGCCCGTGAGGGTGACGATGCCAGACCGAACGGACACCTGCACACCGTCGTACCCCTCAAGCTCGATCAAAATGATCCGGATCTGTTCGGTGATGCGGGCGTCGGCGGCGATGGCGGCTTCAATTGGGCCGATATCGCTGCTGGCCCCGGTGTCGGCGGCAATTGTCTCCTGTGCGGGCAGGGGGAGCGCTGTGCACAGCCACAATGCAAGGCAGACAAGGGTAACAATATGTTTCATATTGATTTCTTTGGCTGAGCGTCCTGCGCGACGATACGCCTGCACCCCGCCCCGGGAGAAGCCCCGGCGCGGGGTGCGGTGCCATCAGGCCGAAACCTGTTCGCGCAGGATGGATGCGGTGAGCGAAATCATCAAATAGACGCCGGAAAAGATCAGAAACGCCAAAAGGGTGTTTTCAAAGGCGCGGGGATAGGTGGCCTCGTCCGGTGGAATCGGCGTGACCCCCATGGACAAATAGCGGGTCTGGCGATTTGCCTCGATACGGGCGGTTTCCAGTTGTTGCAGGGATTGCTGCATCAGCATGGTGCGGGTTTGCAGATCGACCTCGGCCATGCGCAATTCGCCACTGATGCTGGCCAGGGACGACACAGAGCCGGTGCCGTCGGTCAACTGGCCCCGCAGGGTGGCGATCACATTTTCCAGGCGGCGAATATCGCCTTTAACCCCATCCACGCGGGCCTCATTGGGGCGCCGATTGTCAAGAAGCTGTTGAAGTTGCAAGCGTTTCTCCTGAAGCTGTACCTCAAAGGTGGTGATTTGTGTCATCACCCCACCGGTTTCGGCGGTTGGGTCCAGTACGCCCAGCTGTTCCTGCAATTCCAAAACCCGGCGTTGGGCCGCCATCATCTTGGCCTCGGCATCTGCAAAACTGTCCATGGCGCCTTGCATCTGGTCAGCGCGCAGGCGCTGGGTCAGGTTATCGACCTGTTGCTCGGCATATTCGATCAGTTTTTCAGACCACTGGGCGCTGACTTCGGGACTGGCGGCAACGACCTCCATCTTGACGATGCCCTCGGACGGGTCATAGCCGATCTGTACATTGCTGCTGAACACCTTGTAGGCCTGTTCGTTGGTCGCACCCTCGGGCAACCGCTGAATCGGGTCGATCTCGGGGGCCGAGAAATGCGCCTTGAACCCCAGGTCGGTATTCAGCCGCAGCATGGCGTCACGCGATTGCAGATAGCTTTGCACCGCGATCGAATCCTGGCTGGTGGCAAAGCCGGTGCCGGAAAACAGCCCACCGAGGGCGCCGGGCGATTGGCTGTCGGCCTGTTGAATCACGAATTCCGACTTGGTGGCGTACATCGGGGTGGCGATTTCGTAGTAGTAATAGCCCGCAAGCACCGTCGGCAAGCCGACGAAGAACGTCAGCCGGGTGAACAGCAGGGCCAGTTTGCGCCGCCGCCGCCGGGCAATGTCGCGCTGGATTTTCTGTATCTCGCGCAAACGGCTGGCGCGCGTGTCGGGCCGCGGGTCTTGCGCGGGGGCGGGGCGTGGCGTCGGGCCCACTTCGGTACTGGGCATTTGGTCGGGCGTGCGCGGCTGGGGCAGTTGCACCCGCGCGTCGCGCGATGGGTCGATACCCTGTTCGGGCACGACAAGTTCCAACATGCTTGCCCGCTCGAACGGGTCGATTCCCTGGGCGCGCAGCAAGCGCACGGCGTCGAAATCCGACGTGGGGGTCAGGCCGTGTTTCTGCGCCAGACGCCGTGCCAGGCGCAACTGTCGGCCGGTCAGGCCTTCGCGATGCAGCGCCGCCATTTCATCTTCGGCGGTGGTTTCGGCGAATCCGACATCCGGTGTTGAACCCGGACCATCGACAGCGACATCCAGGTCCACGCCGGCCGGTTCGACCGCGCGCACATGGCTTGTCGGGGCGGCGGGTTCGGCCACCTGTTCGATCTCGGCATCGACACTGCCGGCGGCCCCTGTCGCCAACGGGCTGGAACGGCGGATGCGAAACTTTCTAACTTTGGGTTTCATAGTCATAAAGCTGTTTCGCCTCTTCCAGTGTGTCGAACATGTGCAACTGTCCATCCATCAGGACAGCCGCCGAACGACAGAATTTTTCCAGCGTTTCGGCCTGGTGCGATACGACGACAATGGTCGCATCCTCAAGTCGTTCCCGCAGCAGCATCCCGGCCTTCTTGTTGAATTCCACATCCGTCGTCGCGGGCATACCTTCGTCGATCAGGTAGATGTCGAAATCCAGCGCCAGCAATAGTGCGAAAGACAGCCTTGCGCGCATCCCCGCCGAGTAGGTGCCCACCGGCATGTCGAAATATTCGCCCAACCCACACAGCCACCGGCAGAACGCCTCAAGATAATCGGGGTCCAATCCGTAAAGTTTGGCGATGAAGCGGGCGTTTTCGGTGCCGGACAACCGGCTGACCACCCCACCCATGAAGCCCAGCGGGAACGAGATCCGGCTGGTCCGCGTGATGCGTCCTTCATCGGGTTTTTCCAACCCCGCCATCATGTTGATCAGCGTGGTCTTACCCGTTCCATTGGGGGCAAGGATGCCCAGCGAATTGCCGATCTCGACGCGAAACGACGCGCGGTTCAGAATCACCTTGCGCTGCGATCCCGTCCAAAAGGATTTTGAGACATTCTCGAACTCGATCATCTGCGCCCCGGCGCCTGCTGTGATGGGCCATTGTTACCGTCATTTGGTTAACAGACCGCATAGTCGCGCATTTTGGCGACAATATGTCATAGCGGCTGGATTGACCACCGTGAACGGGGGGGCATACGCATCGGCCAGTTGGCGGCGCGTATGCCGGCATGTCAGCTATTCTGCCTCTGAACACCGGTCAACTTGCCCGCGACCATGGCGATCAGCACAGCGGCAAAGCTGAACAGGGCGCCCATCTTGGCCGCGTCCTGGATCGGCCCCGCGTCGAACGCGACCGAGGCCACGAACAGCGAAACGGTAAATCCGATGGCCGCGACACAGCCGACGACAAACAGGTCCAGCACCCGCATTCCGGCGGGCAATCCCAGGCGCATCGGCACCGCAGCCACCCAGCCGAACAGCAGAATACCGGCCGGTTTGCCCAGCAGCAGCCCCGCCATGACCAGCCAGGTTGGCGCACCGATCGCACCGAACTCGACCCCGGCGTTCAACAGGCCAAAGAAGAACAGGATGATCTCGACCGGATGTTTCAGCAGATGTTCGGTGTGGTTCAAAAGGTCGGTCAGATAGGTCTCGGCCTCACAGAACAATCCGAAGGCGCGGTCGGCGTGGGGCAGTGTTGGGACGATGGGCAACAGACCGAGGGCAGGGTGCAGACCGCTTTCCTGAAAAGCCCACCAACTGATACAGCCCGCAGCCAGATAAGGCCAGAACGACAGTTTTTCACGCACAAAGGTTGAAACGGGGCGCAACTGGTTGCCCCGGTCCAGCCGCCGGGGCAACCAGTTGAACAGCAGGTAGACACCCAGCGCCGCCGCGATGGCCCAGCCCAGCATCATCGGTGCCAGATTGCCCGTGGGATAAAAGACTGCCAGGATGATCAGCCCTGCCGCATCGTCCGCAATGGCCAGCAAAAGCAGGAACCGAACCGCCGGATGCCCGGCGCCAAACACGATACGCCCCACCAGATAGGAAAATGCAATATCGGTGGCGGTCGGAATGGCCCAACCCCGCGCGACTGCGTCATAGGTGTCGGAGCCGAACACGAAATAGGCCATTCCAATATAAACCGCGATGGGCCCCAACATACCGCCCAGCGTGGCGATCAGCGGCGTTGCCGCCTTTTTGCCGCGCAGCGAGCCTTCCCTCAGGATCACCGCTTCCCAGACTTCCTTGGCGGCGATGGCGAAGAAGAACGCCATCAAAACATCATTGACAAGATAATGCACGGTCAGAACCCGCGTAACGTCACCGATCGCGTCAAGGCCGAAATTTGGCCCGTAATGCGCCATCCACGCGCTGGCGTCGCTGCCCAGCAGATCGTTGAACCACAGCGGATATTCCAGAAAGTGGTGATAGGACGGGGCATCGGTGTTGGCCCAGACCAAGGCGATGCCTGCGCCGAAAATCAGCAGCAGCGAATAGTTGGTGACGAAATTCCAGACGCGATACATGCCGGGCCCCCCTTTGTTGTTCTAACTCAAGCCGTAAATCAAGCGTCGGGCGTGGGCAACTGCTATGGCATGGTTGGGCAACCTGCGCCGCCGCGAGACGATTCGCCAAAACCGAAATGGCACCTCTTGGCGCAAAGGTGTGCTTCGGCCTAGACTGCCCAGATGTCAGATCCCACCGCCGCCATTGCCGCCTGCACTTTGTGCGCCGGTCGGTTCGCCGCCACCGCCACGGCGCACCGGCCCCGCCCTGTGACATGGTTTAGGCCGGGTGCGCGGATCCTGATCGCGGGGCAGGCGCCTGGCGCGCGGGTGCACGCCTCGGGGCGGCCGTTCACCGACCCGTCGGGCGACCGGCTGCGCGCGTGGATGGGCGTGGACGAGGGCACGTTTTATGACCAGAGCCGTGTTGCCATCCTGCCCATGGCGTTCTGCTTTCCGGGCTATGATGCCAAGGGGGCCGACCTGCCGCCGCCGCCGCTGTGCGCGCGCACCTGGCGTGGTTCGGTCATGCGGCATATCGGGCCTGTGCCTTTGATTCTGCTGGTCGGGGGCCATGCGCAGAAATGGCACCTGGGCCCGGGCCGTGTGACCGATCATGTGGCGGCCTGGCGCGCCCATGCGCCCGCGATCTTTCCCTTGCCCCACCCCAGTTGGCGCACTACCGCATGGGTGGCCAAACATCCCTGGTTCGCAGAGGCACTGTTGCCCGCCCTGCGCGCCACTGTCGCAAAGGTACTGCAATGACCGAAACTCCGCTGGACCGCGCCCATGCCGCCATGCAGGCCAACCCCGAGGACGACACCGCGCGGCTGGCGTTCTATGAACGCCTCGCCGATGGCGAGGTTTTTCTGATGCTGGATGCCGAGGTGACGGGTGACCGGATTGCACCGGCGGTGTTTGACACCGAGGAAGGGCGGTTCGTGTTGGCGTTCGACCGCGAGGATCGGCTGGCGCGGTTTGCCGGCGGGATCGTGCCCTATGCCGCGCTGTCGGGGCGGTTGGTGGCCGGGCTTCTGGCGCCCGAGGGGCTGGGCCTGGCGCTGAACCCCGATGTGGCGCCTTCCTCGCATGTTGTGGCGCCCGAGGCGGTGGCCTGGCTGGCAACCACCTTGGCCAAGACCCCCCAAGAAATCGAGGACCGGCCGCGTGAAATCACCCCGCCCCGTGGCCTGCCTGAACGGCTGTTGGGCGCGTTGGACGCAAAACTGGCCAGCGCTGCGGGACTGGCCCGATCAGCCTATCTGGTGGGCGCGCGATATGACCGCGGCGAGTCGCATCTTCTGGCCTTTATCGACCCCACACCGGGGGCCGAAACGGCGCTGGCCCGCGCCACCGGCGAGGCGCTGACCTTTTCAGGGATCGAAGCGGGGGTGTTGGACGTGGCGTTTTTCACTGCGTCCGATCCGTTCGCCGGCCGTCTGGCCAAGGTGGGTCTGCGCTTTGATCTGCCGCAGCTCGAAGCGCCCTCTTCCCCTGGTGCCAATCCGGGAATGGACCCGTCGCGGCCCCCACGGTTGCGCTGACATCAAGGACGGGCGCCTCCGGCGGGGAGTATTTCGACAAAGAAGATGCTGTGGCGTTGGC
>JAACVA010000223.1 GCA_009992615.1 Rhodobacterales bacterium | reverse complement strand
AGCATCCGTGTGGATGTGGGCGGCGTCGAACCCGGCACGCAGATCACAATCAAATATCTGGGCAAGCCGGTGTTCATCCGCCGCCGCACCGATGAAGAAATCGAAATGGCCCGCGCCGTCGAACTGACGGATCTGCCCGACCAGATCGCGCGCAACCCCAATCTCGACGATACTGCGCCCGCGACGGATGCGAACCGGTCGTTGGCGCAACCCGGCTCGGACAACGCCGAGGAATGGTTGGTGATGATCGGTGTCTGCACCCACCTTGGGTGTGTGCCATTGGGCGAAGCGGGCGATTTCGGCGGCTGGTTCTGCCCATGCCACGGGTCACACTATGACACGGCCGGCCGCATCCGCCGTGGCCCGGCGCCGCAAAACATGCATATTCCTGTCGCCTCGTTCGATGACGAGACGACCATCGTCCTTGGATAACGGAGCATAAGATGGCTGGAATTCCGCACGACCACTACGAACCGACCACCCAGGGCGAAAAGTGGCTGCACCGCCGCCTGCCGATCGTCGGGTTGTTGTACAACACGATCATGATCCCCACGCCAAAGAACCTTAACTGGATGTGGATCTGGGGTATCGTCCTGACCTTCTGTCTGGCGTTGCAGATCATCACCGGCATCGTTCTGGTGATGCACTACACGCCCGACACCACCCTTGCCTTTGCTTCGGTCGAACACATCATGCGCAACGTGAACGGCGGCTTCATGCTGCGCTATATTCACGCCAATGGCGCGTCGCTGTTCTTTGTCGCTGTTTATGCCCACATCTTCCGCGGCCTGTATTATGGCAGCTACAAGGAGCCGCGCGAGATCACATGGATCATCGGCATCCTGATCTATGTCGCAATGATGGCGACGGCCTTCATGGGCTACGTCTTGCCTTGGGGTCAGATGTCGTTCTGGGGCGCCACGGTGATCACCGGTTTGTTCGGCGCAATTCCGTTCATCGGCGAGACGCTGCAAATGTGGCTGCTGGGCGGGCCTGCCGTTGACAACTATACGCTGACGCGGTTCTTCAGCCTGCATTATCTTTTGCCCTTCGTCATCGCCGCTTTGGTCATCGTGCACATCTGGGCCTTCCACACCACCGGCAACAACAACCCGACCGGGGTTGAGGTGCGCCGCACCAGCAAGGAAGATGCCGCGAAAGACACGCTTCCCTTCTGGCCCTATTTCGTCATCAAGGATCTGTTTGCGCTGGGGATCGTTCTGGCGGTGTTTTTTGCTGTCGTTGGGTTCATGCCCAACTTCCTGGGCCACCCCGACAACTATATCGAGGCCAATCCGCTGGCCACGCCCGCACATATTGTGCCTGAGTGGTATTTCCTGCCGTTCTATGCCATTCTGCGCGCCTTCACGGCGGATGTCTGGGTGGTGATCGCGGCGGATTGGATCACGGGTGGCATCGTCGACGCAAAGTTCTTTGGCGTGCTGGCGATGTTTGGCGCAATCATCGTGATGGCTCTGGCGCCGTGGCTTGACACGTCGTCGATCCGCTCGGGGCGC
This sequence comes from Rhodobacterales bacterium, assembly GCA_009992615.1. Taxonomy (GTDB): domain Bacteria; phylum Pseudomonadota; class Alphaproteobacteria; order Rhodobacterales; family Rhodobacteraceae; genus Oceaniglobus. The sequence goes on along the minus strand of JAACVA010000223.1, from coordinate 6,431 downwards.
TATCGCCCGATGTTCAAATGGTGGTTTGCCCTGTTGGTGGTCGATTTCTTTGTGCTGATGTGGGTCGGTTCGATGCCGGCAGAAGAACCCTATGCCACGATTTCATTGATCGCTTCGGCCTATTGGTTCGGTTATTTCCTTGTCGTTCTGCCTTTGCTGGGCGTTATCGAAAAGCCGCTGTCGCAGCCTGCTACGATCGAGGAAGATTTCAACGCGCACTACGCGCCGAACACCGGGGGCGCGCGGCCCTTGGTCAACCCGGCCGAGTGAAAGGACCGCTGACCATGCTGAAACAGCTTACCATCGCCGCGTCGCTTGCCTTGGGTCTGTCCTTGTCGGGCGGGCCTGTCGCGGCCGCCGAAACGGCGCATATCGAGGACGTGGATTTTTCTTTCGAAGGCCCGTTCGGCAAGTTCGACCAAAACCAATTGCAACGCGGTTTGCAGGTATACACCGAGATTTGTTCGGCCTGTCACGGCTTGCAATTCGTGCCCTTGCGCTCGCTCGGTGATCCGGGCGGCCCGCAATTGCCCGAGGATCAGGTGCGCGCTTATGCAGAGTTCTGGGAGGTTTGGGATCCAGAGCTTCTGGACGGCGAAGGTGATTTCCGCACGGCGACGCCGACGGATCATTTTCCGAAAAGCGGCCTGTCGAATGCGCCTGATCTGTCCTTGATGGCAAAGGCCCGTGCCGGGTTTCACGGCCCCTATGGTACGGGGATCAATCAGTTCTTCAAGGGGATGGGGGGGCCGGAATACATCACCAACATCCTGACATCCTATACGGGCGAGGAAAAGGAACAGGCCGGTGCGATCTTCTATGAGAATACCGCATTTCCGGGCGGTTGGATCGCCATGTCGCCGCCACTTTATGGTGATGATGTCGATTATGCGGATGGCACATCGACTGCCCAACACCAGATCGCCGAAGATGTTTCGGCTTTCCTGATGTGGACGGCGGAACCAAAGATGATGGCGCGCAAGCAGGCCGGTTTTGTCGGCGTGTTGATGCTGATCATCCTGACCGCGTTGTTGTATCTCACCAACAAGCGGATCTGGGCACCGGTGAAATCGTCGCGTCGTGGTGACGTACCCGCCGAGTAATCCTACCGGTCCGGCGACCATAGGGCGCGCTCCGAAAGGGGCGCGCCTTTTTCGTCTCGGGACTCTGGGCTGAAGAGCAATCAACGCAGTGCCGCTCGCAATCTGTCGGACCCGGCAGCGCGGTTCGTCGCTGAGCTTTCGCAAATCGGGTGCTGGCAGGCGCCCTGGCTGCGGTTTGCTTATGCTGGTGACGATTCGCCGGGCGGCTGTTTCGCGGGCTTGTGTCCTTTGATAGACGGAACACCGGGGCCAGGGTGGTATCGGCAAAACAAGGCGGGCGGGGCTATGGGCGATTCGGTGCACAGGTTTGAATGCCGGGTGTATTACGAGGATACCGACATGGCCGGGATCGTCTATTATGCCAATTACCTGAAATATATCGAACGGGCGCGCAGTGACTGGGTGCGCGGGCTGGGGGTGGATCAGAACGCCCTGCGTGCGGCTGGAACGGTTTTTGCCGTTGCCCGGATCGAGGCTGATTATCTGCGGCCGGCGCGATTTGATGATCTGCTTGAGGTTGCAACCGCTGTCGTGGCGCAGAGCGGGGCGCGGGTGGTTCTGCGCCAGCAGGTGACGCGCGCGGACGAGGCCTTGTTTTCGGCCCGGCTGACGTTGGTGGCGCTGGATGGGCAGGGCCGCGCCACGCGGTTGCCGGCAGAGTTTCGCCGACATCTTGGCAATCGCCGTTAAAATACGGGCACGGCGGGCGATGATATTGGATTTCCCCGCTGCATTGCTTTAGTGTCCAACGTGCAAAGGCTGACGCAGAGCGGCCCAGGAGTGAGCAGGTATATGGAAACGGAAACCCTTGCGCTGGCGCATGGCGCTGATTTTTCGTTGTGGGGGCTTTATGCTCAGGCAACGCTGACGGTGAAGATCGTCATGTGGCTTTTGGTTCTGTCGTCGTTCTGGGCCTGGGCTATCATCATTCAGAAACATATTGTCTTTCGTCGCGCCCGCAGTGAACAGGCGCGGTTCGAGGCCGCGTTCTGGTCTGGCCAGCCACTGGATGAATTGTATGACAAGATCGGGCCCGAACCGGACGGCCGCGCGGAAACCGTTTTTGCCGCCGGGATGACAGAATGGCGGCGCAGCCATCGGGTGGATGGGGCGCTGATCCCCGGCGCCCAGGCGCGAATCGACCGCAGCATGGATGTCGCGATTTCGAAAGAGGCCGAAGGGCTGGAAAAGGGTCTGCCGTTTCTGGCGACGGTGGGATCGACCGCGCCGTTCATCGGGTTGTTTGGCACCGTTTGGGGGATCATGAACGCCTTCATCAACATCGCCGAGCAGCAGAACACCAACCTTGCCGTTGTTGCGCCCGGCATTGCCGAGGCGTTGCTGGCCACCGGGCTGGGCCTGTTGGCGGCGATTCCGGCGGTGATATTCTATAACAAGCTGAGCAGCGATTCGGACAAGATTGTGCGCGGCTATGAAAGTTTCGCCGACGAATTCGCCACGATCCTGTCGCGTCAGCTGGACGCCTGAGCGATGGGGGCGGGTGTGGTGCAGAAAACGGCGGGCGGATCGCGCCGGCGGGGCCGCCGGGGCGGGCGCAAGCCGATGTCGGACATCAACGTCACGCCCTTCGTCGATGTCATGCTGGTGTTGTTGATCGTGTTCATGGTCGCCGCCCCGTTGCTGACGGTGGGCGTGCCGATCGAACTGCCCAAGACCAGCGCCGAAGCCCTGCCGACCGAGCAGGAAGAGCCGCTGACCATCACGCTGACCGTCGATGGCCGGGTTTTGTTGATGAGCAATGAAACCGAAAGCGAAGATCTGATCGGCCAGTTGCGCGCCATCGCCGCCGAGAGGACCAGCCAGAAGGTGTTTTTGCGGGCCGATGGGGCAATCCCGTATGAGCGGGTTGTGCAGGTGATGGGCGCGCTGAATTCCGGCGGGTTCAGCGAGATTGGCCTTGTGACAGACATGGGCGGGCCGTCGATGGACGGACAGGGCAACTGAGGCGCAAACGTGAAAACCGGCACCTCCATTTCGGGACTCGGCCACATCACGCTGATCGGTTTGGCCGTATTCGGCGGGGTGTTCACCCATCGCCCGGTGCCGCCCCCTGAAGTGGCCAATGTCACGATGATCAGCGAGCAGGAATTTGCCGCCCTGACCCGCCCTGTCGAAGGCGTGCCGCCCACAATCGTGCCGCCCGAGACTGTTGTGGAGGCGCCCGAAGTGGCACCCGCCACCGAACCGGAAACCACACCCGCCCCCGAGCCAACTGCGGTTCCAGACCCCGAACCCGTACCAATACCAACGCCTGACCCCGAACCGGAAGCCCAGCCCGCGCCTGCGCCTGAACCCGTGCAAGAGCCTGTGACGGTGCCGACGCCAACGCCGACGCCCGAGGTTCTGCCTGCCCCGGCCCCTGCGCCCGTTCCGGCGCCGTCGGTCGCCGAACCGCAACCGTCAGCACCCGTTTCAACGCCGCGCCCGGCGCGCCGCGTTGCCAGCGAAATCGCGCCGCCGCCGCCGCCGGATGCCGCCCCGGCGCCCGAACCTGTCGCGGGGGCCGCCCCCACGCCCGAACCCACCCCCGCGCCTGTCGAGACAGAGCCCGAAGCGGAACCCGCCGCGCCCGAAGAAGCCACAACCGAGATCGTGACCGAGGCTGAAACCCCGAGCGAAACCGCGCCAGCGGCGCCCGTTGTGACGGCTCCGGTCACCTCGGCGCGCCCGGCGCCGCGTCCGGCGCGCCCGGCCCAGACGGCCCAACCTGCGGTGCCTGCCCCGGAACCCCCCGCCCCCGCCACGCCGCCGCGCACGGCCGGCAGCACCAGCACGGCCAGTTCTGACAGCGTGGACGCCGCCCTGCGCGAGGCGCTGGAAAGCGCGGCCAGACAGCCCGACGCGGCCCCCGTCGTCGCCGCACCGTCGGGGCCACCCCTGACGGCCGGGGAAAAAGAGGCCCTGCGGGTGTCGGTGCAGAAATGCTGGAATGTCGGCGCGCTGAGTTCCGAGGCGATGGCCACCACCGTAGTGGTCGCCATGGCCATGAACCGCGACGGCACCCCCGACGCCGCAACACTCCGCATGATCTCGTCCTCCGGCGGCAGCGACGCGGCGGCGCGCCAGGCCTATGAGGCGGCACGCCGGGCGATCATCCGCTGTGGTGCCGCCGGTTTTCCATTGCCTGCCGAGAAATATGGCCAATGGCAAAACGTCGAGATGAGCTTTGATCCCTCGGGCATGAGGTTGCGCTGATGCCACACTGGACCTGCCTTATACATTCCCTGCGAACTCATCGCGCCGATGCGCGTTATCTTAACGCTGCCGGATCGCCCTGCACGACAAGAGGAACACCATGACCCGCTTTCGCCTCATCGCCGCTGCACTGGCCTTGGCCCTGCTGCCGTTCACCACACCGCTGTTGGCCCAGAACGGCCCGTTGCGGATCGACATCACCGAAGGTGTGATTGAACCGCTGCCGTTTGCGGTGCCTGATTTCATTTCTGAAAACGCCCCCGGCGGGGAATATGCCCAGCGGATCAGCCGTGTCGTTGCCGCCGATCTGGCGGGCACTGGCCTGTTCCGCGAGGTGCCGCAAGAGGCATTTATTTCGCAGATCACCGCCTTTACGCCTTCGGTCGATTACGCCAGCTGGAAGGCGGTGAATGCCCAGGCGCTGATCACCGGTGCGGTCAGCGCCACCGCCGATGGCCAGCTTGTGGTGAAATTTCGGGTGTTCGACGTGTTTTCCGACACACAGCTGGGGGAAGGGCTGCAATTTCAGGGCACCACCAACAGTTGGCGGCGGATGGCCCACAAGGTGGCCGATGCAGTGTATTCCCGGATCACCGGTGAAGGCGGCTATTTCGACAGCCGTGTGGTGTTCGTGTCGGAAACCGGGCCGAAGAACGACCGGCGCAAGCGGCTGGCGATTATGGATTACGACGGCGCCAACATCCAGTATCTGACCAACAGTTCGTCGATCGTGCTGGCTCCGCGGTTTTCCCCGGCGGGCGAGCGGATTCTGTACACCAGCTATGAAACCGGTTTTCCGCAGATCTATCAACTGGACGTGGGCAGCGTCAGCCGCGTTGCCTTGCCGGTGCCCGCCGACAGCATGACATTTGCCCCCCGCTATGCCCCCGACGGGCAGACCGTGGTGTTTTCGGCATCGCAAGGCGGCAACACCGACATCTATCGCCTGCGGCCCGGCGGCGCACCCGAGCGTCTGACCAACACGCCCAGCATCGAAACCGGGCCCAGCTATGCACCCGACGGCAGTCAGATTGTGTTTGAATCCGACAGGTCAGGCACGCCGCAGCTTTATATCATGGGCGCCAACGGTGGCGAGCCGACGCGCATTTCCTTTGGTGCAGGGCGCTATGGCACACCGGTATGGTCGCCTCGGGGCGATCTGATTGCGTTCACCAAACAGAACGCGGGCCGGTTTCACATTGGCGTGATGCGCACCGACGGTTCGGAAGAGCGCCTGTTGACGGCATCCTTTCTGGACGAAGGCCCGACATGGGCGCCGAATGGCCGGGTGCTGATGTTCATGCGTGAAACCCAAGGCGCCGAAGGCCAGTCGGCGCTGTATTCGGTTGATATATCAGGAAGAAACCTTAAAAAAGTGCCGATTGACGGTGCCGCGTCCGACCCCGCCTGGTCGCCGCTGCTGAAATGATTGGCGGCGCTTGCGTCTTCTTGCCTGAAAATCCGACTGCGCCAAGGTCTGCCCGGGCGCTGACGCCCCGTTTTCAAACCCGAAACACAATGCTAGGCTGTTGCCAACGGGCCGCCGCCAAGACAACAACAGGACCAACCCCATGAAAAAGACCGGCATCCTTTTGCTGCTGACCCTTGCAATTTCCGCCTGCGCCAATGCCGACCGTTTCGGGGCGGGCGGCCCCGGAGGCGGGCTGGATGGCACCGGCGGGTTCCAGGCCGGCCTGCCGGGCAGCGGCAGCATCGGTCAGGGCGCGCTTGACCCAGCCTCGCCCGCCTATTTCCAACAGACCGTGGGTGACCGGGTGTTGTTCGCGGTCGATCAGTCGACGCTGACGGATGATGGCCGCGCCACCCTGGCCGGTCAGGCCCTGTGGCTGAGCAACAATCCCGAATATACCGCCATCATCGAAGGCCACGCCGACGAACAGGGCACGCGCGAATACAACCTGGCGCTGGGTGAGCGGCGGGCCTCGGCGGCGCGGGATTATCTCGTGTCACAAGGTGTGCCTGCGGGGCGTCTGCGCACCGTCACCTATGGCAAGGAACGCCCGATCGAGGTGTGTTCGTCCGAGGCGTGCTATGCCAAGAACCGCCGTGCGGTCACCGTGATCGCCGCCGGGGCGCTGTCGTAACCATGTG
>JAACVA010000222.1:1174-7710 GCA_009992615.1 Rhodobacterales bacterium | reverse complement strand
CACCGGCGAAAGCAGCACCGTCTGTCACCAGAGCGATTGGGCGATGGTCGATGCCTATATGCCGGTTCTGTCGCCGGCCGGGGTGCAGGAAATTCTCGACTATGGTTTGTATGGTTTTGCGCTGTCGCGGTTTTCCGGCCTTTGGGCCGGGCTGAAGCTGATGAAGGACACCGTTGAGGTAACCAGCGTGATCGACGGGCGGCCCGACCGGATGGCTTTTGTCACCCCCGATTTTGTCATGCCCGAGGGTGGGCTGAACATCCGCTTGGGCGATCACTGGATCCCGCAGGAGGCGCGGATCATCGACCACAAACGGTTCGCCGCCGAGGCGTTCGCAAAGGCCAACCGCATCGACCGGCGGATGCACGGGCAGGCGGGGGCGAAGATCGGATTCGTCGCGGCGGGCAAGAACTGGCTCGACCTGACCCATGCTCTGGCGCTGCTGGGCCTCGACGGGGCCGAGTGCGCGCGGTTGGGCATCACCAGCTACAAGATCGGGCAGACCTTTCCGTTGGACATGGACAGTTTTCATGACTGGGCCGAAGGGCTGGACCTGATCGTGGTGGTCGAGGAGAAGCGCAAGCTGATCGAAGTGCAGATCAAGGAGGCGATCTTTGACGACCGGCAGGGCCGCCGTGTCTGGGGCTGGCGGATGGGAACGACCCACGGGCCCGAGCTTTTTCCGGTGCGCTTTGCGCTGGACCCGGTGATGATCGCGGAAAAGCTGGGCGAGATCCTGATCGGCGAAGGACGGCGCACCGATGCCCTTGAGGGCGCGCTGGCCCGGCTGTCCGAGGCGCGGCGCACGGACAATGCGCCGGAAATCGCGGCCCGCGTGCCGTATTTCTGCTCGGGCTGTCCGCACAACACCAGCACCAAGGTGCCCAAGGGCAGCCGCGCCTATGCCGGGATCGGCTGTCATTTCATGGCCCAGTGGATGGACCGCGAAACCAGCGGTTTCACCCATATGGGCGGCGAGGGCGCGAACTGGGTGGGCGAGGCGCCGTTTTCCACCCGTGGCCATGTGTTTCAGAACCTCGGCGATGGCACCTATAACCATTCCGGGGTACAGGCGATCCGCTTTGCGCTGATGGCGGGGGTGAACATCACCTACAAGATCCTGTTCAACGACGCTGTGGCGATGACCGGCGGCCAGGGCAACGATGGCGGGCTGAGCGCCGAGCGCATCGCGCGCGAGGTGCTGGCGATGGGGGTGCGCCATGTCGCCGTGGTGCATGACCCCAAGGAAGACGTCGATCTGTCGCTGTTTCCCAAAGATGTAACCATTGCCGAGCGCGATGACCTGTCGCAGGTGCAGGTGCAGATGTCGGAAAAACCCGGTGTCTCCGTGATTATCTTCATCCAGACCTGCGCCGCCGAAAAACGCCGCCGTCGCAAGCGGGGCACTTTTCCCGACCCGGACAAACGGGTTTTCATCAACACCGAAGTCTGCGAAGGCTGCGGCGATTGCGGAGTGCAAAGCAATTGTGTGTCGTTGGTTCCGGTGGACACCGAACTGGGCCGCAAGCGGGCAGTGGACCAGTCAAGTTGCAACAAGGATTTCTCGTGCTTAAAGGGGTTCTGCCCGTCGTTCGTGACGGTTAAGGGCGCGCAGCTGCGCAAACAGGCCACTGCAACGGTCGACATCGGTGATCTGCCACTGCCCGCCCTTCCGGTGATCCATGGCACCCATAACGTGGTGGTCACTGGCGTGGGCGGCACCGGGGTGGTGACGATTGGCGCGATCATGGCCATGGCGGCGCATCTGGATGGCAAGGGCGTCGGGATGATGGAAATGGCCGGTCTTGCGCAAAAGGGCGGTGCTGTGCATATCCACTGCCGGCTGGCCAATTCACCCTCTGACATCAGCGCCATACGGGTCGCCACGGGGGAATGCGACACGCTGATCGGCGGCGATCTGGTGGTGTCGGCGGGGGCAAAGACGCTGGGCCTGATGAAGCCGGGTGTCAGCGGTGGGGTGGTGAACAGCCACGAGATCATCACCGGTGAGTTCACCCGTGACACTGAGTTTCGGATCCCCGGTGACCGCCTGACGCTGGCCTTGCAGGCACGTTTGAAGGACGGTTTGCAACTTTTTGATGCATCAGAGCTTTCACGAATTCTTCTGGGCGATTCGATCTTTTCCAACATGATGGTGTTCGGGGCGGCCTGGCAGCGTGGTCTGGTGCCGCTGAGCCTTGAGGCGATCGACAAGGCAATCGCGTTGAACCGCGCTGCGGTTGAGCGCAACCGGCAGGCGTTTCAACTGGGCCGTTGGGTGGCGCTGTACCCCGATAAGGCACAGGATATTCTTGCGCCCAAGGTCGTGACCCTGCCAAAAACCGTCGCGGAACAGGTCGCGCACCGCGAGGCGCATCTGACGGCCTATCAGGGGCGGCGTCTTGCCCGGCGCTATCGCCGGGTGCTGGACGGGATTGCCGATGACGGGCTGCGCGCGGCCGTCGCGCGGGGGTATCACAAGCTGCTGAGCTACAAGGACGAATACGAGGTGGCGCGCCTGTTGAAAGACAGCCGTGCGCGGGCCGAGGCGGAATTCGAGGGTGATCTGAAGCTGACATTCCACCTCGCCCCCCCAATCCTGAGCAAACCCGGCCCCGACGGCCGCCCCGTCAAGCGCGCCTTTGGGCCATGGATCGAACGGGCGTTTCCACAGTTGGCCCGGATGAAGGTTTTGCGCGGCACCTGGTTTGATCCGTTTGGCCAGACGGCAGAGCGGCGGATGGAGCGCGCCCTGATCCGTCAGTACGAGGCCGACCTTGCCGAGGTGCTGCCGCAACTGACCGACACCACGCGCGAGGCGATTGTCGCATGGGCCGAACTGCCCCTGCACATCAGGGGGTTCGGCCCGGTAAAAGAGGCGAACCGCAGGCGGGCGGCACTGCGGCGCGAAGAGCTGTTGGCGGTGATCCGTTCCGGCGGCGAACAGTTGGACCACGCAGCGCAATAAAACTGTCGTAAAACCTTCATGCTCTTTGGTGCATAGCGTTGCCATGATGAATGATACTGACATCGCACGCGACATCAGCTATGCCAGTTCGGCCCGGTCGCGGGGCGGGCGGGCGTTGATCCGCGTGCTTGAGAATGTGACAGGACGCCCGGCGTTGATCCGCCGTGCGGCCGGCTATCAAAACGAGGTGGCGCAGGGGCGCGACTTCTGGTCGGTGATGGTACAGCGTTACGGGCTGAGCCTTGACGTGACGGTGGGCAGTCTGACAGATATTCCGCGCACCGGGCCGCTGATCCTTATCGCCAATCACCCTTTCGGCATTCTCGACGGCCTGATGATGGGGCATATCCTGTCGGCCACCCGGGGCGATTTCCGCATTCTGGCGCACCAGGTGTTTCGTCGGGCCGAAGATTTGAACCGGGTGATCCTGCCGGTGGCGTTTGACGAGACGAAAGAGGCGGTGCAACAAAACCTTGAAACCCGCAAGGTGGCCTTGCACTACCTGTCGCAAGGGGGCGCCATCGGGGTGTTTCCCGGTGGCACGGTCAGCACTGCACCAAAGCCGTTCGGCCGCCCTGCTGATCCGGTCTGGCGCAACTTCACCGCCAAGATGGTGGTAAAATCGGGTGCCACCATTGTGCCGATCTATTTCGACGGTGCCAACAGCCGGATGTTCCAGATTGCCAGCCATCTGCACTATACCCTTCGCATGGCCCTGTTGTTGAAAGAGTTTCGCGCCCGGGTGGACGAGCCTGTGCGCGTCGCCATCGGTGCGCCGATTTCGCCCCGGGCGCTGGCCTGCCATCGTGCCGATCCAAAGGCAATGATGGACTTCCTTCGCGCCCAGACCTATGCCTTGTCAGGAACGCCGGGCGCTGGTCTGGGGTTTGAGTTCGAGGACAGATACAGGGTCTGACATGGCGGTCGGGATTTTCGATTCGGGTTTGGGCGGGCTGACCGTGCTGGACGCTGTAGTGCGTCGGTTGCCCGAGGTGCCCTTCGTGTATCTGGGTGACAATGCCCATACACCCTATGGCGTGCGGGATGCGCAGGATGTGTACGATCTGACCACCGCTGCCACCCAGCGTTTGTTTGATGCAGGGTGTGATCTGGTGATCCTGGCCTGCAACACCGCCAGCGCCGCCGCGCTGCGCCGGATGCAGGAATCCTGGGTGCCGTCGGACAAAAGGGTGTTGGGCGTTTTCGTTCCGCTGATCGAGGCCCTGACCGAGCGGCGTTGGGGCGATAATTCGCCCCCCCGCGAGGTGGCAGTGAAAGATGTCGCGCTGTTTGCGACGCCGGCCACGGTGCGCAGTCGTGCGTTTCAGCGTGAACTGGCCTTCCGCGCCATCGGTGTGGATGTCGAGGCACAGGCCTGCGGTGGTGTCGTGGATGCGATCGAGGACGGCGATCTGATTCTGGCCGAGGCTTTGGTGCGCAGCCATGTTGACGCCTTGCTGCGCAAGATGCCGGAACCGCAGGCGGCGATCCTCGGGTGCACGCATTATCCCTTGATGCAGGATGTCTTTCAGGCCGCGCTGGGCCCGGATGTGCAGGTGTATTCCCAGGCCGATCTGGTTGCCGAAAGTCTGGCCGATTACCTGACACGCTATCCTCACAGGATTGGGGCAGGCCACGAAGCGGCGTTTCTGACCACCGGAAATCCTGCGCGGGTGTCGGATAAGGCGACGCAGTTTCTGAAACGTCGGATCACGTTTCAATCAGCATGAAATCGTAATACACGGTGTGTCTGGGTGTGATCGGCCCACGGCCAGGGAGTGTGCGCCATGTCTCATAAAGTCGCCATTCTGGGCGCGTCAAGTTACATCGGGGCCGAACTTGTGCGCCTGATCGCAACCCATCCCACGATCGAGATTGCCGCGCTGTCGGTGGACCGTCAGCCGGGCAGGCGGATGCCCGAGGTGTTTCCGCACCTGCGCGATCTCGACTTGCCGGAAATGCTGCACCACGGTGATCTGTCATTCCGGGGGATTGATCTGGTATTCTGCGCGTTGCCCGATGGGATGTCATGCGATGTGATTGCGGATTTGCCTGAAAATGTTCGAATTGTGGATCTCAGCGCCGATTTTCGACTGCAAGATCCTGCGGAATATCGCAAATGGTATGGCCGGGAGCACAGCCAGGTGGCGCTGTTGGGGCAGGCGGTTTACGGGCTGACGGAATTTTACCGCGACCGGATTGAGCGTGCACGTCTGGTGGCGGGCACCGGATGCAATGCCGCAGCGGCGCTGTATGCGCTGAACCCGCTGATCGCCACCGGGGTGATTGATCTGGACAGGATCGTGATCGACGTCAAAACCGGCGTGTCCGGGGTGGGGCAGGGGGTGCACACGGGGCGGTTGCACGCCGAATTGTCGGAAGGTGTGATGCCGTTCGATGTGGGCGGGCAGCACCGGGAATTGGCCGAGTGCGATCAGGAATTTTCGGCCATCGCCGGGCGGCGGGTGCAGGTGCAGTTCACCCCGCATCTTGTGCCGGCAAACCGGGGAATACTGGGCACGATCTATGTCGAGGGCGACGCCGACACGATCCATGCCGCGCTGTGCGCCGCCTATGGCTATGAACCGTTCATTCACGTTTTGCCCCTCGGCGAGGTGCCCTCGACGCGGCATGTACGCGGATCGAATTTTGTGCATATTGGGGTGGCCGGTGACCGTGGCCACGGGCGGGCCGTGGTGATGGTGGCCCTGGACAACCTGACAAAGGGTGCGGCGGGCCAGGCCTTGCAGAATGCAAACCTGATGTTAGGTGCAGAAGAGACGGCGGGCCTGATGCTGGCCCCGCTGTTTCCATGAGGGGGATGGCGCGATGCGGGGACTGAAAAAGAAACGGCGGATTCAGGTGATCGTGCTGGCGGTGGTGGCTTTGGGCCTGTCCAGCGCACTGATCGGTTACGCCATGCGGGACGGGATCAATTTCTTCCGCTCGCCGGCACAGGTGGTTGCACTGCCGCCCGCACCGGAAGAGGTGTTTCGCATCGGCGGCCTCGTGGCCGAAGGCAGCCTTGTGCGCGGGCAGGGCGAAACGATCACTTTTGCCGTCACCGACGGCGCAGCGGTTGTTCCGGTCAGCTATACCGGCGTTCTGCCTGACCTGTTCGGTGAGGGCGAAGGCATGATCGGCACCGGCCGTTATGTCGAAGGGGTGTTTCATGCCCAGGAAATTCTGGCGCGTCATGATGAGACCTATATGCCGAAAGAGGTGATTGACGCGCTGAAAGCGCAAGGCGTTTATAAAGAGCCGAACGGCTAAGTCTCGATGCGTTAACCAATCCCCGGCACCCTTCTGGCGTGAATTGCGCTGTGAAGAGGATGCAAAATGGTCTCGGTTCAAGACATCGCCGATGAAATCGTCGCCCGCGAGGGGGGCTATGTGAACGATCCCGACGATCCTGGCGGGGCCACGAAACATGGTGTCACGCTGGCGACGATGCGCAGGCTGGGGATCGAGCTGACGGGCGATGGCCAGATAACAGCCGAAGACGTGAAACAGCTGAGCGTGGGACAGGCGCGCGACATTTTCGTGCGCCACTATTTCGAGGGGCCGC
>JAACVA010000222.1:0-1142 GCA_009992615.1 Rhodobacterales bacterium | reverse complement strand
GGTGTCTTTGACATGTACGTCAACGCGGGGGGCAACGCAGTGCGCCTTTTGCAAAAGCTGTTGAACGATATGGGGCAGCGGGTGGCGGTGGATGGCGTAATCGGGCCGCAAACCGCCGCGGCCGCCGCTTTGGCTGCGGCGGCCGCACCCGATCATCTGACGGATGCTTATGGGATTTCGCGGCGCAACTACTACTATGCCCTCGGCGACAGGCGTCCGGCGTCACGCAAATACGCGCGTCGGCGTGATGGTGGCAAGGGCGGGTGGATCACCCGCGCGGAACAGTTCATCTCGCCGCGCTATCACCTGACAGAGGCGGAACATCGGCGGAGGGTGGCCCTATGGGGATGATTGACCGGGCCTTCGGCCTGCTGTTTGGCGGCGGCAACATGATTGCCCAGACCGCCGAGGTGTTCCGCGAAAATGCCGAAGGCGCGGCGCAGCGGCAGGCAACGCAGCGTGCTGCGGTCTTGGCCCAGTTTGCGGGCGAATTCGCCCACCCGCCGCATGGTGCCTTCGACCGGGTGATCGACGGTCTGAACCGCCTGCCGCGCCCGGCCATGGCCTTTGGCACGCTGGGTCTGTTCGTTGCGGCGATGGTCGATCCGGTGTGGTTTTCCAGCCGGATGGTCGGCCTTGCCCTGATCCCCGAGCCTTTGTGGTGGCTGCTGGGGGCGATTGTATCGTTCTATTTCGGGGCACGCTATCAGGTCAAAGGGCAGGAATTTCAACGCTCTGTTGCCGCAGCCGTGGCGCGTGCGCCAGGAATTGTTCCGCGCCCCGCCAACTCTGCCACCCCCCGACAGGAGCCATCGGATGAGCCTGCCCAAGACGCCGCCTTGCCCCTCGGACATGCCGCCGCCGGTGCCTCTGTCGCCACGGCGTTCGGCTCATCGGGCAACGCCGCGCTGGACGACTGGCGGGCCGGCCATGGATGAGCTGTGGCGACAGACGATCGAAACCCGTCTGATCGCCGCAGAAACCCGTCACGCGGTTGACGAGGTGCACCGCAGCAATCTTGAAAAGCGTCTGGGCGGCATTGAGGATACCCTCAAATGGCTGGTGCGGTTGATCATCGGCGGCATGGCGATGGCGATGCTCGGCTATCTGCTGAAAGGCGGCTTTACCTTGGGCTGAGGATA
>JAACVA010000076.1 GCA_009992615.1 Rhodobacterales bacterium | reverse complement strand
CTTTCGGCGTCGCTCTGCAAACCGGCGTCGATCGTCGCCGAGAGGGTGATTCGCCCGTCGACAACCTGCGACAGGTCTGCCGCTTCCTTGAGAACCCAGTCCACATAATAGCTTCCGGCGCGCGACGGTGGCGGCGTGGCGTCCAGCAGCGCCAGTTCCGCCTCTGCGGTATCGAGGATGTCGTCGGTCGCGATCCGATCCTGCGCACGCATCAGCCGCAGCACGAGGGCAGCGCGCGCACGGGTGGTTTCAGGGTCTGCAAGCAGGTTGATCTGGCTTGGAGCGCGGATTCCGGCGGCCAGTGTCGCCGCTTCGGCAAGGCTCAGGTCCGAAAAACCATGGCCAAAGTAGATCTCTGCGGCTGCGGGGGCACCCCATGCCCCCGAGCCCAGGTAGATGGAGTTGAGGTAGAGTTCGAGAATCCTGTCTTTGCCAAGCTGGTTCTCCAGGGCGAACGCCAGCACCATTTCCTGCAACTTGCGCTGGAACGTCCGCTCGGGGCTTAGATACAGCACCTTGACGACCTGCTGCGTGATCGTGCTGCCGCCCTGCGAGATGCCGCCACCGCGGAGGTTTGCCACTGCCGCGCGGGCAATCGCCCTGAGGTCGATGCCGCCGTGCGAATAGAAGCGCCTGTCCTCAACCGCGACCACAGCCTCGATCAGCGATTGAGGCAGGTCCGCGAGCGGCACATAGGCGGCGCGGTAGGCCCCCTGGGCGTAGAGCGTTTCACCGTCAGCGGTTACAAGTTCAAGCCGGGGCTCTTCCAGAGGCGGAAGAATGTCCGCCAACGGCAAGTCCCGCACGGCCCAGATGACGACGCCCGCGGTTGCGACCGTGCCGATCCCGACCGCCACAGCACCTGTGACCGCCACCACCTTCAGGATGCGCCAGGTTCGCGGATAAGTCCGTTCTTTGGGATCGGATTGCACACCCGATCCGGGCTTCCATCTTGAGGGCAACTGCGACCAGGCCGTTTGGGAACGCCGCGCCAGATCATGAGCGTGACGACGGCTTCGCCCCGCAATGTCCGTCACTGAAAGCAGTATCCATCGCCATGCCGGGCCAACAGCACCACGCAACGCAAGTGATCGCCGTGTAAATTCGGACTTCAGCGCCTTCCCGAATGCAATAGCGGCAACCGACAAGGTGGCCTCATTGTCAGGCTTTGGCTGTTTGACTTGCTGTGGTTTTTCAACCCGAGTGGAACTCGCTTCAGCACCGTCTGGTGAAACCTCATCGGAGGGCGCTGTCATGGTTGATTTGCTTTCATAACGGATGTTGCATCGCCGAACGTCAGAAGGTGTTCGAGCAACATCAGCCTGTCTAGGTGAATACGATGCGACTGGAAAGGAGCAAGGGAAGCGGCCCGCCACGCGAGCCGCCCTTCGTTGATGCTTCTGCGATCAGCGGATGATGCGCACGATACGGCGACCTTCGCGCTCGACGAGCACCGGAACGCCGTTGATGTACGCATAGGAATATGTGCTGTCGGGCACTTCAGAGAGTGTCACGGTCAGCGCCGCGCCGAGGGTGGAGTTGAAAAACATTGGATGTTCCTTACAGCCAGAGCATCGGCACCGCGTTCCGGAGCAGCTTGCCTAATGTGGTCTTAACGCATGAAGTGACGGTCCGGTTCCGGCGCGTCCGTCCAATTGCGAACCGCCGTGCAGGTGCGAGGCTGTCGCGGGGGCGCACATCTGAGGGTCTGGCAGGGCCGAAGACAATGCGACTGCTTGTGGTCACATCACCGGGCAGACGAGAGAACGACGGTTCGGCACGAGAGGGGCCGTCGCACGTCATGACAAACCCAGACAAATGGCCGCCCCGCGCTTCTGGCGGAAGGCGATCCTCGCATGCTATGCTGTACTACAACTTGCCGCCGGGTCGAACAAAGGCGGCGGCAGCAACAAAGAGTGAGTGTCGCTTATGTCTGAAGCCGAACCGTTCTTCGGCATGTCGCCGACACATCTTCTCATGGCTGCGGTGGGTGCGGCGGTCTTTGTGGCCTACCTTGTTCCGGGCATCAGATTCCTGAGCGCGGCGTCCTCGTCCGCCGTTCTGATGATTTTCGGACTACTGGCCTTCACCTTCATCCCCGGCATGCCGGCGCCGCTTGATCCGACCACAAGCCCGCACATCTGGGAGCAGGTGAGCGAGTTCGTCGTCATCGTGGTCTTGTTCGCCACCGGCCTGCGGATCGACAACATCGGCAGCTGGAAACGCTGGCGCCCGACGGTGTGCCTGCTGCTGATCGCCATGCCGCTGACCATCGCAGCTCTTGCACTGCTGGGATGGGCGCTGGCGGGAATGACCGTTGCCGGGGCCGTCCTTCTGGGGGCCGTGCTATCGCCGACCGATCCTGTGCTGGCCGGCGATGTGCAGGTCGGTCCTCCGGGGGAAGGCGGCGAACACCCGGTGCGCTTCACCTTGACGGCCGAAGCGGGCCTGAACGACGGTCTTGCCTTTCCATTCGTCTACCTCGGGCTGATCATCGCCGCTCAAGGCGTCGATCCGTCTGCCTGGCTGCTGGAATGGGTCGCGCGCGATCTGATCTACCGGATTGCCGTGGGTGCTGTGGTCGGGGCTTTGGTGGGCTGGGTTCTGGGCCAGAGCCTGTTTTCCAGCTGGGGCAGCCGCGCCATTGAAAACGGCGGCCCCGGGGTTCTGGCCCTCGGGGCGGTGCTGCTGTGCTATGGTGTCGTCGAACTGGCCGAAGGCTATGGGTTTATCGGTGCATTCACCGCGGGGCTGATGTGTCGCCATGTCCAGAGAAAGCATCATTTTCACAAACGGCTGCATGCCTTCAGCGAGGCGCTGGAACACGCGCTCACAGCGATCCTTCTGATAATGCTGGGCAGCATCCTTCCCGCCCTCTGGCCATTTCTGGACTGGCGGCACACTTTGATCGGATTCGGACTGCTTCTTGTCATCCGGCCTTTTGTCGGGTGGCTCGCCCTCTTGGTAAGCGGACTGCCGTCGAACGACAGGTGGATCGTCGGATTCTTCGGCGTGCGCGGAATTGGATCTGTCTACTATGTGGGCTATGCCACGGGACACATGGAATTCGTGAACGAAGATCCGATCTGGGCGCTGGTGACCTATACGATCTTCGCCTCCGCTCTGCTGCATGGCGCGACAAGCTTTCTTGTCGACCGATACGCGTCGCCTTGGAGCGGGGAACCAGCTGCCGACAGCGGCTTTGCTGACCGGCGCGACGCCTGGACTGACTGACAAAACTGATGGGTGTTCGAATGCGCGCTCAGACAGTGTGCCTGCAATGGGGCACAATCTGGGGAGATTCGTCGATGATCCTCGATGCGCTTCACCACCCCGTTGCAAGGACCGCCATTGAGACGCAGGGACCAGCTGCAGTGTTGATAGCAAGCACCTTCTCGATAACAGAGCAGGCGATGTCGCTTGTCCCAGGTGGAGATCCGGCAGATCTGCGAAGCGGGAATTGACGAGATCTGCCCAACGTACCCTGTCCTCCATCTGTGAGAATAGAATGACAGTTGAGGAAGCGCTGTCAGCCGTCCTGATCGGTATAGTGGAGGGGCTGACCGAGTTTTTGCCAGTGCGGCGCAGCCGCCCTTCCTTGCCCGCGCCTCATCCTCCAGCGACCATGGAAGCCGCAAAGCGGAGGGCAAAGCAGCCGGCAGAGGCGGCCGAAGCAAGAGCGGCGCGACGGTTCAGGATCGCGCTGCGGTTCAGCGAGAGGGCGAAGGGAATCGATGGCAGGTTCAGGGTCTCGAACATGGGGTAGTCTGGACATGTTGCGCCCCGGGGCAACCGGGGCGCGGGTCAGGACGGGAAAGCCCGCGGGTCACTGCGCGAAGATGGAACCGCCGCCGATGATGATCGTCATCACGACGATGAAGACCAGCCAGTGAAGCAGGGTTGTCCTGAGATGGCTTGGGCCGACCAAGTGTTCCCGGACGCAGAAGGCGCACTGGATCTCGCCAGCCTGAACGGTGGTCCCGCAGCCGGTGCATTGCGCCTCGGTCAGTGGTTTCGCAGCACGGAGCGCGGGTGGTACCGGCCCCGGTGCCGCTGGTTCATCGCGTGGGGGCTCCTGACCCAGCCGGTCGGTCGGGGTGTCTCGGGGGGCTGCCTGGGCGTTGTCTGGGGATGACACGGTGTTGCCTTCTGGTGTGAAGTGAAGTGATGGGGAGTCGGCGGACGCCCGGCGAGACGCGAGATCGGCACTCATTGGCTGTTGGCCTCCGGCAGTGTGCCAAGCACCTCAACGACGGTGTCCCGCACACTGGTCTTCCAGAGCGAGAAGGCAACGCCCGCGCCCAGGATCGCGAAGGTGATGCCGAGGGACCAGGCCGGCGGAAACTTCTCCCAGCCCATCAGGTCGGCGATGAAGATCTTCGAACCGATGAAGACCAGCAGCAGAGACAGCGCGTATTTCAGATAGGCAAAGCGGTGCAGGATTGCCGCCAGCGCGAAGTAGAGCGCCCGCAGGCCGAGGATGGCGAAGATATTCGAGGTGTAAACGATGTAGGGATCGGTGGTGATGGTGAAGACGGCGGGCACGGAATCGACCGCGAAGACGACATCGGCAAGCTCGATCACGATCAGCGCCAGGAAAAGTGGGGTGACATAGCGCGTGACCCGGCCCGTTTCGGGATGCGCCTCGCGCACGAAGAACGCGCGGCCGCGCGGCCCGTCCGTGACATGGAACCGCCGCTTGAGGAATCCCAGCAGGCGACTGTCCTCGAGGCTGTGCTGCTTCTCGGACACGAACAGCATCTTGATGCCCGTGAAGATCAGGAAGACGGCAAAGATATAGAGCACCCAGTGATACTGCTCGACGAGGGTGGCCCCCAGCGCGATCATGGTGCCGCGCAGCAGGATCACGCCGAGAATGCCCCAGAACAGAACACGGTGCTGGTATTCCCGTGGAATGGCGAAGAAGCCGAAGATCAGCGCGATGACGAAGATGTTGTCCATCGCCAAGGTCTTTTCGACGACGAAGGCGGTCAGGTACTGCGCCGTCGCCTCGCCGTCCATCTGCCACCAGATGAAGCCCGCGAAGGACAGGCCGAGGGTGATGTACATGGCCGACAGGCGCAGGCTTTCGGCGACGCCGATCTCGTGGTCGTCCTTGTGCAGGACACCCAGATCGAAGGCCAGCAGCGTGACGACCAGCCCGAAGAACAACAGCCACATCCACAGCGGCTTGCCCAGAAACAACAATAGGAGGAAATCCAAGATCGTGACCTCATGGCACCCGCGCACGGGAGGTCAACACGCGAAACTGCGGGTCGGACACCGGGCGGGGAAATGCGGTCCGACATCACAAAGGTTAACCTTCGTCAGAGGGGCCCGGCCCGCATCAGAGAAATCAGCATGGCGGGATGCCGTTCAAGGGGCGGTGCAAAAGAATTCGTATGCACCTTGTCTCGATCGCCCGATCCAAGATGCGAAAGGGCAAAACGTCAAGCTGGCGCCGACATCGCTATGCACAGGGTCACCCTTGGCTCAAGATTGAAGTGCGACACCGAAAGCCCTGAGGTCATAACAGGTTGCGACCGAAAGAACTTACAAGCACCCGAACCGCGAGGATCAAGCCTGCGTCAGATCGGGCAGCTACTTGGGAGGCATCATGGCATCATCGGGCGCGAACTCAAGCGGGAAACACCGCCTGGCGGGTATGATCCACAGATGGCGAGGCTGGCGCGTGATGCGGCAAAGCGAAGCAAGCACCTCGGCAGGCCCTTGGGAAATGTCGATTGACCAACTGTTCAATGGTGGTCAGACTTACAGTTGAGTGTCGGTTCAGTGGAAGTGGGTTGGTGCCATTTATCTGCGATGAACTTCCCAGCCCGGAGAATCTGTTTCACCGAAGGACAATTAATTTAATACTGCCCTCGACAATTTTTCCCAATTCCACCCCGATCCGATGTGGGTTTACGATCTGGACACGCTCGGTTTTCTAATCGTCAATAATTCTGCGATCGCCAAATATTGATACTCCCGCGAAGAATTCCTCGCGATGACTATCGCCGATATTCGCCCCGGAAAAGACCTGCCTGCCCTGGCTTAAAATGTCACGGCGGTAGCATAGGGTCGGGATGAAGCAGGGGTCTGGCGACACCGGCTGAAATCTGGCGAGATTATCTAGGCCCAGACTTCTTCGATCGGGTTGATCTCCGGGGCGTATGGCGGGAGCGGCAGCAGGGTGATGTTGTCGGGGCAGCGAAGCGCCTTCGACCCGTGCCAGCCGACGCCGTCGAGCACGAAACCGGCATGTGCGCCCTCGACGACGGTGTGGGATATCTCGGCGAGGTGGGCGTTCGGGGCAGACGGCGCCGAAAATGTGGGCCGAGGTGTCGCGCGGCGCGCGTGGGCGACTGCCGCGCGGGGCACAGATGCGCCTCAGCATCCCCTGCTGGCCGCCCCGAGCGTAATCCGGAAGGGCGCCGGTTTTGGTCGCGGCCAGCTGCTTGCCCACGCTGCGCTCGCGCATCACAACTCCGAAGCGCGCCTCGATCCTGCGCTGCAGGTCGACGCGCCGCCAGCGCACCACCTCGTCCACGGCAGGGTCGGAAGCCTCGCGCAGCGTCTGGCGATCCATTCCGCAGCTTTCGGCGGCGGCCTTGCGGTCTACGCAGTCCAGAACCGGTGCGATCGCAAGCATCCGCCCGCAGCGTGCGCGCCGACAAATCCGTTCATGTGATCGCAACCGCCATCGCCCCCCCCATGCTTCGATGGAAGAGAATCATAGCGGCAAACCGAAGGGAACCCGCGCGAGTTTCAGACCGGGACCGTCGGTATAAGACGGCCCCCGGCTTAGGCCAACCTTAAACCACCATCTTGGCACATTGTGATGCCGTCTGGGGAGGGCGGCAACGACCCCATCCATTCATGGCGGACACCATAAGTCGCGGCTAAAGCACATCAGAGCGGTCACAGCGGACGGTTACGCAAATCCTCGGATCACACATGAAAAGACCGCCAGTCTCAGCCGGCGGTCCTTCATCACAGTAAAGAACTGCAAATCAGTTGCTGGTCTCCGCTTGCTCGGCTTCTGGCGCAGGGGCAAGCGAGGCCAAATAGGCATAGATATTGGTGGCGTCCTGCGGGTCGCGCACCTTGAACGCCATTTTGCCGCGGGCTCTTTTGTCGTCCAGCACAATGCGCAGATAGGCCGTCGGATCCTGAACATATTCGACGAAATGCTCTTCGGTCCAGACAAGGCCTTCTTCGCCGGCCTTGCTCATGTCCTTACCGTAACGGAATCCTTCGATGATCCCGGCTTGACGGCCAGCAACACCATAAAGGTTTGGCCCGGTCTTGGCGTTACGCCCCGCCAGCGTTTCACCAGCGTCGTTTTGCACCACATGGCAGGTCACGCACTGGCCAAAAGCTGCTTCGCCCGCAGCAACATCGCCCGAGGCGTGGCTTTCGGCGAATACCGGCGCCGTCATCAGACCTGCAGCGGCGCAGGCAATTAAGAACTTATTCATGTGTCGTCTCCCTTTATCGTCCGACTATTAATCTAAAACACTGCGGCGCAAGGTAAAGTTTCCTTGAGCTATTATTTTATCGTCAGGCAACCTGCCGGGCCAAGGCGCACTGCTGCCACAGTGAATTGAGTGCACCACACAAATGCTCTATATCCGCGTCACTGTGAAGAGGGCCCGGTGTAAACCGCAGCCTTTCGGTGCCTTTGGGCACAGTGGGATAGTTGATCGGCTGCACGTAAATGCCGAAATCCTGCATCAGTATGTCGCTGATCATGCGGCACTTTATCGGATCACCAATCATCACGGGAATGATATGACTGGGGTTGTCAAGATGCGGAATACCCAGCTGAGTCAAACGCTTGCGCAGTTTTGCCACCTGTGCGCGCTGGCGCTGGCGTTCCACCTGAGATGATTTGAGATGCCGGATCGACGTCTGCGCCGCCGCAGCAACCGCAGGCGGCAGAGCCGTGGTAAAGATGAAGCCCGACGAAAAACTGCGGATGAAATCGCACAGCGCCTTTGATCCGGTGATATAGCCGCCAAAACACCCGAACGCCTTGCCCAGTGTCCCTTCGATCAACGTTATCCGGTCCATCAGGCCCAGTTCTTCAGCCACACCGCCACCGCGCGGGCCATACATACCGACGGCATGCACCTCATCGATATAGGTCATCGCACCGTGTTTATCGGCCACATCGCAGATCTCGGCGATAGGGGCCATGTCACCATCCATGGAATAGACTGATTCGAAGGCGACGATCTTGGGGCGGTCTGCCGGTATCTCTGCCAGCTTGCGGTCCAGATCCTCGGGGTCGTTGTGGCGCCAGATCACCTTGTCGGCACGGGAATGACGGATGCCTTCGATCATGCTGGCATGGTTCAACGAATCCGATACGATCACCGCCCCCGGCAGTCGGCTGCCCAAGGTGCCCAACGCAGCCCAGTTGCTGACATAGCCGCTGGTGAACAGCAGCGCCGCCTCTTTATGGTGCAGATCGGCCAGTTCAGCCTCAAGCGCGACATGCTGTACTGCTGTTCCGCTGATGTTGCGCGTGCCACCCGACCCCGTGCCGCAGGCGCGGGTTGCGTCAATCATCGCCTCGACAACATCGGGGTGCTGGCCCATTCCAAGATAATCATTTGAACACCAAACCGTTACATCCTTGGCACCATCCGGCCCCTGGTTCGCCGCGCGCGGATGCTGTCCACACTTGCGCTCCATTTCCGCGAAGATACGATAGTTCCCCTCGGCCTTCAGGTCATCCAGCTGGTTCTGGAAAAGTTTTTCAAAATCCATGGGGTTCCTCGCGTATCATGGTTTTCGGTGTATCTTTGCGCGCCGGAATCATCCAGCGCCAGAGTTTTTCGTCAGGGAGCGGTAAGACCATGAACCAATGCTCCAACAGGGCAAGGGCGGTCAATGCGGCCAAAAGGACAAATTCGATGCCCCCGGTGGTATATATCCGTTCAAGCCAGCAAAATGTCGCCATCGACAGCAATGTGATCGAGATCGGAAACAAGGCGTTCATCGCCCGACGGCGGAAATGACTGGCCAGATGGGCCAGCGGCGCCGGCAAAAATTCGGTGTTGATATGTGGCACGCCGAAAAACAGGTTCAGTTTTGCACTGACCCGGGCAAAGAACATCACGGCAAAGGTCCAGAGGGCCGTCGTATTCTCAGCCCCCTGAGTCGCCGCAGCAATACCCAGCAGCGCCGCCACCAACAACATTTCGTGCCAGGCGATGGTGCCGAAAGCCCGCAAAAACCGCTCCAATCCGGCGCAGCCGGGTGGGCAAGCCTGCGGCGCCGGCCCGGTGATGACGCCACACAGAAACGCCAGCTCGATCCAGCCCCAAATCGCCAAGGCGGACAGGAAACCGATATAGGCGCCCCAGGACTCGCCATCGCTCAAAGAGCGAAACAGCCCGTACACCCCGATAAACAACAAAGGTAACGCCAACAGAACCAAGGCCCGGTGCGCACCGGGGCCGCCGCTGTCGGCCCGTTTTACGGAAAACAGCAGCGCGCCGGTGGAAAACCACCAAACGAACAAGGCGCTCAGCGCTGCGATCCAAGGGTTGGCCAAAAACACGGTCCTGTTTCTTTCTTGCAAAAATACCTCGGGGGGTCCGGGGGGCTGGCCCCCCGGGACCGTGGGTTCAGTACGCCGGTTCCAAACGCACGTCTTCGGGCACTACATTGGCCTTAACCGGTATGGTGTACAGCGCGACAAAGGCCCGCACCGCGTTGGCCCCTGCTGCCACACGGCCCAGCGCCCCCACCACGCCGCCACGCGCCTTGGCCCGGTCCATCGCCAGGAACGCACGGTTCATCCGGTCGAGGTTGGGCCGCCAGCGCGGGTGGTCGATGTCCAGTTCCACCGGAAACACCTGCCGCGCGATGGTGCTGGTCTTGCGGAACACCTCTTGGTCGTACCAGTCGATATCGACGCCCAGCGCCTTGTGAAACTCGGGGCGGGCATGGTCGCGCACCCACATGGTGGAAAACACCGCCGTCAGGAAGAATCTGATCCACATCTTGTTGGCCCAGGTCTGGGTCAGCTTGGGATCGGTCTTCATCAGCAGGGCAAACGCTTCGCCGTGGCTGAACTCGTCGTTGCACCATTCCTTGAACCATTTGAAGATCGGGTGGAACCGATGTTCGGGGTGCGCCTCTAGGTGACGGAAAATGGTGATGTACCGGGCATAGCCGATCTTTTCTGACAGGTAGGTGGCATAATAGATGAATTTGGGCCGGAAATATGTGTATTTCTTCTCGCGTGTCAGAAAACCGAGGTTTACCGCAACGCCGGCCTCGCGCAGGGCGTCGTTGATGAACCCGGCATGGCGCGCCTCGTCGCGGCTCATCAAGGCGAACAATTCGCAGATGTCCTTGTTGTTGCCGCGCCGCTTCATTTCCTTGTAAAGGACACATCCCGAAAATTCGGCCGTGCAAGACGAAATCAGGAAATCCAGAAACTCGGCCTTCAGGGCGGGGTCCATCCCTTCCCAGTCCACACTGTCCCAATCGGCATTTTTCCGGAAGTGACCCTTGTTGGGATCGGCCTTCATCTGACCAATCAGCTTGTCCCACTCGGCGCGCACCGGGGTGACGTCGATGGCGTCCATCTCGTCGAAATCGGTGGTGTAAAATCGCGGCACCAACAGGGTGTTCTGCATCGCCAGATCGGTTGCCGACTGGCTGTCGAATTTGGCGTTTTCCTGCTGAATCGCCAGGTTTTCTTCAACCGTGACGGCATCGGCGGTATGCTTGGCAAGTGCGTTCACAGCGTAGCCTCCTCAGAGAACGAGAACTCGCAGAGTTCCATGAATTCAAAATCGCCGGTCAGGCGGGTCCACAGCCGTTCCACGGCGCTGGCGCGGGTGATCGTGGCGGTGCGTTGCTCGACGATGTGTTCGCCGTATCCTGCCAGCACCGGCGCCCCGTGCACCAGCACGGAATCACCGGGATTGATCACGGCGCCGTTATCAAGGCGCACATGGGCCGAAAGCTCATCGAAGGTGTGGCACACTTCGACCGTGCAGGGCGCGGTTTCAGTGGTGCGTGTCAGAAGTCCCATTCTGGTTCCCTTTCAGTTTGGCAGGATCCAGTTCCAGTAGGCGGCGTTGCCGGTACCAAAACTGTTCAACTCGACGGACCATCCACTGGCCGGGTCATCGAGGCTAAGCCGCCCGTTGGCGAAACGGGTGACAGTGACGGGGGGGTTGCCGGTGACGCGCGACACCTTGCGCGCACGTTTGAGGCCATCGATCACGACCGAAACGAAGGCGCCGTTGTCGTTGTCAACGACGATCGTGCCATCGGGTTCTGTCACCAACAGGGCCGTGCCGTCACTTTCCATGATGACGGTGCGGCTGGCGAGGATCTCGGCCGGTTTCGGCTGGCCTGCAGGGGCACGCCCGGTCAGCACCGATGCACTGACCAGGGCGAGGGACGAAAGCGCCAGCGCCACGACAGCAATGACCAGTTTACGGGGGATCATGTTGTGATCCCGGCGGGTCATCTCCCGCTGCTCGGCATCGAAATACAGTCCAGATTGTACGCGTTTGGTGGCCATGTTACGCACCCCCTTTATTCGGCTGCGACGGTGGCCTGCGCCGGGGCGCGGGACACTTCGGGTTGGCTGACACGCGTCTCGGCCGCAGTGGCGAGGATGCGCGCAACACGTTCAGCATCGGGAATCGCCCGCAACGCCGGTTGGGTGTGCTTGAACTGCCAGGGGCGCAGATGCGGCCACAGAACCATATAGGACAGGCGCACATCGCCCACTGTCGACAGCGCAATGGTGCCGTTGCCCTTGCGGCCCAGCGACAGATCGGCGCTGACAATGCGGGTGAACGGCAGATTGACGGTGATCGTCAGTGCCGCACCGATCCGCATTGCCACACGGGCAGTGGTGATCGTGTACATCGTGTTGCGCGCCTGGATCCAAGCCATGGCAAGCAGGATAGCGCAACACACCAGACCGATCAAAAGAAACGGTATCGCCGTCGCCAGCGCCGACGCGAGCGGCATCGCAGCAGAGGAAACCCCGACACGCCAGACGGCCAGCACGGCAAAATAACCGGCGATCCAATGGATGTTGAGGGCCTCGCGCGCCAGCGCCCAGGTTTCGGGCCGCCCCTGCCACAGGATCACTTCGCCCTTCGGCGGTGTCTCTGGCAGGCCCGGCACCGGTTCGACCGCGAAATCATCATGTGACATATCTTTCTCCCTCTTCGTTCCCTTGGTGGTCTGCACGCGGCGGGCGAGGCCGCGCACAGTGTAGCGATCAGGTTTGGATCAGTGGTACATCAGACCGCCGGCAAACCAACCGGTGATTTTTTCTTCTTCCAACAGCGTCACTTCGGTGTTGGATTTCGTTGTCGGAATTCCGGCGATCTGGGTCGAGTTGAGCGAGGTCAGATCAACCCAGCGGTTTGTCACCTTAACCATGGTGATCGGCGCCAGGCGACGACCCGAGCCAAATTCCGGTGCCATCTCGAATTCGACATAGCGCACCAGCTGCTCGGGTTCGTCGATCCACATGTCGGTCACGGTGCCCACCACCTGATCGTCACGGCAGACCACCGGCAGACCGCGCGGATCACGCCCGGCCGACACGAAGAACGCGTCATTGGCCGACATCGGCTTGATCTTCGGGTGACCGTGGCCATCAAGCTCGGGCAGATCGCGCCGCGGTGCCCAGGATGCAGGGCCGACCCCGTCAACCATCGGGTCGCCCGTAGGGGCATGGGGAAACCCCTCAGAAGCGGCAGTGCGCGCCATGGCCAGATCGGTACGACGGTGCGCATCCTCATTTTCGACGCTTGGCACTGTTACCTTGCCCCGGCCATGGGGCAGATCAAATTCCTTGGTGCCGGGCACGGGAAACAGGCCTTGGTTGGGCGCAATCGCGCCATCCTCGGTTTCCAGTGGATACCCCTCGCGCATGTTTTCTGTCTGAAGGTAATAGATCAGCAGGGCGAAAAAGCCCCAGAACAGCCAGATCGCCAGGCTGGCCAGATCGAAGTTTCCGAAAAAGTTTACACCGACCATGTTGGGGTCCTCCGGTGGTTAAGTTGGGAAATCGGCAAGACCGATCTTGCCGTTATCCGTATGATTCGATTGTAGAAAGGAAATCTTGACCAGCGGGCCAAGCACGATGAGCGTGACAAACAGCAACGCAATTTCCAGATTGTAAACCGTAATGTACCCGATGGATGGCTGGTTCAGCACGTCACCAAAGGCACCGCCGGCAGCCATCGCCGATACGCCATCGCGAATCGTGCCACCCAGCGCGATCGACAGGCCGGCCGCCGTCGCCTGTGCAGCACCCCAAGCGCCCAGCGCCAAGCCACGCCCGGCCAACCCCTGCACAGGCATCGCCATGGCGGCAGTCAAAGTTGACACGGCAAACAGCCCACCGCCCAGACCGATGGCCCACGCTCCGAAATAGAACAACGCGTTACTGCCCACCGGTGCCGCGAAGATCACGCAGGAAAACGCCGCGACCCCGACCAACAAACCGCGCGACGCCATGCGATAGGCGCTCAACCCACCCTTGAGCCATTTCGCCGCAAGACCAAACCCGACCAAAGCCCCCAGCGACCACAGCGCGGTCAGAACCGTGGTGGCCGAAACGCTCAGCCCCATGATCTCGCCCCCGTAAGGCTCCAACAGGACATCCTGCATGGAAAATGCCATCGTGCCCAGAAACACCACGGCCAACAATCGCCCGGCATCGCCCCCGGCGGAATAATCGGCCCAGGCATCGGCGAACTTTGGCCGGGGCTGTTCACGCTCGGCCTTGCTCATCGGGCGGACGTTTTCCTGTTTCCAGAGCGCGACAATGTTCAACAGAACGGTGACAACCGCTGTGCCCTGCACCACCCGGATCAGTGTCAATGGCGCATAGTCCCTCAACAGCCAGCCGATGATCAGAGACGAAACCGCCATGCCCAGCAAGAACATGACATACAACAGGGCAACAACCCGCGGCCGCGTTTCATCATCGGCGCGGTCACTGGCCAGGGCCAGACCGGCGGTCTGTGTCATATGCAGCCCGAGACCCGTCATCAGGAACGCCAGCGCCGCCAGAACCTCACCCGCCCAGGTGGGGCCATAGGTCTGATCGCCGCCCAGCACGATCAACGCAAAGGGCATGATCGCCAAACCGCCCATCTGCCACAGCGTTCCGAACCACAGATAGGGGATCCGTTTCCACCCGATGGCGCTGCGGTATGTGTCGCTGCGAAACCCCAACAACGCGCGGAACGGCGCAATCAGCACCGGCAGCGCAATCATGAACGCCACGACCATGGCCGAAACGCTGAGTTCGACAATCATCACCCGGTTCAGCGTGCCCAGCAGCATCACCGACGCCATGCCCACCGATACCTGAAACAGCGACAGGCGCAAAAGCTGCCCAAGGGGCAGGCCCGTGCTGCCCGCATCGGCAAACGGCAGCATCTTCAGTGTCAGTTTGGTCAGGCGGTGGGGGGCCTTTTGCGTCATGCCACATGCTCCAGACAGGACGAGATATAAAAACCGCTGGTGATGCGCCCAGCCTCGGACAACCGGCCCTCGACATGACGGGCCAGGATGCGGGGCGCATGGGGAATCATCACCGGCGAGCGATCAGCGCGCGGAAACAGTTTTCCCAACGTGAAGAACGTCATCAGAAACGGTGTGCGCGGCGCAACAGTGAACACCACCTTGCCCGACACCCGAGGGCTGAGGTCATTCAGGCGCGCCCCGATGTCGGCTGCGGTGTAATAGATCAGACTGTCCATGGCGATCACATGGTCGAACGGCCCATGGGAAGGGTTCAACATATCGCCGCTGGCAAACTCGACCTGGCCGCGCAATGCGTCGGGCAAACGCTTGCGCGCGATTTCCACCAAGGCGGGCGAAATATCCACGGCCATCACGGCGGCACCGCGCGCAGCCAGTTCCGCAGTCATCGCACCGGTGCCGCACCCGGCATCCAGAACCCGGCACCCGGTCAGATCCGCAGGCAGACGCGACAGCATCAGCGCGCGCATCCGGTCGCGCCCGGCACGCACGGTGGCCCGCACCTTGGACACAGGCGCATCGCTGGTCAGCGCCTCCCACGTCTTCGTGGCGGTGCGGTCAAAGTAATCTTCGACCCGGTCGCGCGTGCCTTCATAAGACGCACGCGCCTTTGGCGAGACATATGTCGCTTCAACAGTCATCAGTCGAAACCGAGCAACTCGAAGATTTCACGATCCGGCAGGGATGTCGGCGCCAAAGGCTCGGTTCCGGCAAACAGCGTCTGGGCCAGCCGCATGTATTCGGCCCGCGCCATAACGATGTCTTCCTCATCGGGCATTTCGAACAGTGTCTTCTTCTTCAGACGGCTGCGGCGGATGGCGTCGATGTCGGGCATGTGGGCGATCCGGTTGAACCCCACCACGTCACAGTACCGATCCACCTCATCGGTGTTCTTGCTGCGGTTCGCGATACAACCCGCCAGACGCACGTTGTAATTCTTTGACTTGGCCTGAACGGCGGCGATGATCCGGTTCATCGCATAAATGCTGTCAAAATCGTTCGCGGTCACAATCACGGCGCGGTCGGCATGTTGCAGCGGCGCGGCAAAGCCGCCGCACACCACATCGCCCAGCACGTCAAAAATCACGATGTCCGTATCTTCCAACATGTGGTGCTGCTTCAACAGCTTCACGGTCTGGCCCACCACATATCCGCCACATCCGGTGCCCGCAGGCGGCCCGCCCGCTTCGACACATTTCACCCCGTTGAATCCGACGGTGACGAAATCTTCGGGGCGCAACTCTTCCGCGTGGAAATCAACATCCTTCAGGATGTCGATCACGGTGGGCTGCAACTGGCCGGTCAGGGTGAAGGTGCTGTCGTGCTTGGGGTCGCACCCGATCTGCAACACACGCTTGCCCAACATGGAAAACGCCGCCGACAGATTGGAACTGGTGGTCGATTTGCCGATCCCGCCCTTGCCATAGATGGCAAAAACCTGGGCGCCTTCGATCTTCAGCGACATGTCCTGGTGCACCTGCACCGATCCCTCGCCATCCTCGCCCTTCAAAATCGGCACACCGGCCGCCGCGCGCAGGGTTGAAACTTCATCTCTGGGGCTCATTTGGTCCCTTCCTGCAAGACGAAAGCCGCCTTGCTCATCTTTGGTTTAAAAATCTTCCGGGGTGTCCGGGGGGCTGGCCCCCCGGTGGATCGCCCGACAAGGGCGAAACCATATGCTGTATCGTCACTCATTCCGCCGCGATCCCCTCAAGCCGATCCTCAAGTTCATCCGCCGCCCCCTGCAACGCCTGCAGCGTGGCAGCATCCGGGGTCCAGTAATTGCGATCGCTTGCCTCCAGCAGGCGCCCGGCCATCCGTGCGCTGGCCTGGGGGTTCAGCGCGGCCAGACGATCGCGCATGGCGGTGTCCAGAACGAAGGTTTCGCTCAGCCGCTGATAAACCCAGGGGTCAACCTGACCGGTGGTTGCCGACCAGCCCAGCGTGTTGGTCACGCTGGCCTCGATCTGGCGCACGCCTTCGTGGCCGTGCTTCAGCAATCCCTCGTACCATTTGGGGTTGAGGTTGCGCGACCGGGTTTCCAGCGCGATCTGGTCCTTCAGCGTGCGCATCTGGCCTTTGCCGCGGGTCTGGTCGCCAATATAAACAGCGGCGTCCGAACCCTTGGCGCGTTTCACCGCCCGGGCGATGCCGCCCAGTGTGTCGAAATAGTGATCTACCGTGGTCACGCCCAGTTCAACCGATTCAAGGTTCTGATAGGCGATATCGACATCCTTCAGCACCTTCTGCAACAGAGCGCCCTGCTGGGCCGCCTTGCCGTTGCAGCCATAGGCGAAACTCTTGCGCGATTCATAGGCATCGGCCAACTCGTCCTCGTCGTCGAAACCGCCCTGATCGACCAACACGTTGACGTTGCTGCCATAGGCGCCCTCGGCGTTTGAAAACACCCGCAGGGCGGCGGTTTCCATATCCACATCCATGGCCTTCGCATAGGCCAGCGCATGGGCGCGGATGTAATTCATGTCTTCGGGTTCATCCGCCGTCGCGCATTTGAAGGCCGCCTCGGCCAGCATCCGCGTTTGCAGCGGCAGCAGATCGCGGAAGATGCCCGATAGCGTCATCACAACGTCGATCCTCGGCCTGCCTAGTTCGGCCAAAGGCACCAGATCGGCACCGCACAGCCGGCCATAGCCGTCAAACCGCGGTTTCGCCCCCATCAGCGCCAGCGCCTGGGCAATCGGCCCGCCGTCGGATTTGATGTTGTCACTGCCCCACAGCACCAGCGCGACGGTACGCGGCATCGTCTGGTGCGTGTCCAGCAGAAGTTGTGCCTGTTTCGCACCATCCTGCATGGCAAAGGCCGTGGGCATCCGGAACGGATCAAAGGCATGGATGTTGCGCCCGGTGGGCAGCACGTCGGGACTGCGGATCAAATCGCCCCCCGGCACCGGCGCGATGAACCGTCCCGCCAACGCCCGCATCAGACCAGGCAATTCATGATCTTCCGACAACAGTTTGTCGATCCGTTTGCGGGCCGCTTCGCTGCGGTCGGGCATCAGCGCGATCTGCGCTGCGCGGTCGTGGGCCGACATCGGCCGACCGACAATATGCAAACCGTCTGTAATCAGCGCATCCTCGGTTTCCAACAGCTTCAGCCACAGCTTTTCAGGCGGGGTGCCGCCCATGTCCACCGCCACCGCCTGATCGGCGATCAGCGTCTCCAGGTCGGCTCTGTCATTGCTGTCGGGTGCCATGGCGCGCCAGCGCGTCACGCTGTCCTTCAGTTCGGCCAGCCCCTTGTAAAGGCCGGATTGCGCCAAAGGCGGGGTCAGGTGGGTAACACACACCGCATTGCTGCGCCGCTTGGCCAGCGTCGCCTCGGACGGGTTGTTCGAGGCATAGAGATAGACGTTGGGCAGTTCCCCGATCAGCCGATCCGGCCAATCCCGCGCGCCCATGCCTGATTGGCGGCCCGGCATGAATTCCAACGCGCCGTGCATCCCGAAATGCAGCACCGCATCGGCGCGGAAATCGTTGCGCAGATACCGATAGAAGGCGCTGAACGCATGGGTGGGGGCAAAACCGCGTTCGAACAACAGGCGCATCGGATCGCCCTCGTATCCAAAGGTGGGCTGGACACCGACAAACACGTTGCCGAAATGCTGGCCCAGCACGAAAACGCCGCGCCCGTCGCTTTGCACGCGGCCGGGCGCCGGGCCCCAGACCGCCTCGATCTCGTCCAGCCAGGGGGTATCTTTCACCAGGGCATCGGCGCTGACATGGGCGGCCACGTTGGCCTCTTGCCCATAGGTGGCGGCGTTGCCTTTCAGGATGGCGTTGCGCAGTTCCTCCACCGTGTCGGGCGGATCGACGACATAGCCTTGGGCCTTCATCGAATGCAAGGTATTGAACAGGCTCTCGAATACCGAAAGATAGGCGGCTGTGCCGACGGCCCCCGCATTGGGCGGAAATCCAAACAGAACGATCGCCACCTTGCGATCCACAGTCAGCGACCGGCGCAACCGGGCGAGTCGCAGCACCTTTTCAGCCAGCGCCTCGATCCGCTCAAAGCAGGGCGCCATGGCGCGATGCTCGGAGGTGCTGTTGCAATGGCGACCACAGCCATGGCACCCGTCGCCGTCGTGTCGGCCGGCAAAGACCGTCGGGTTGGTTGCGCCGTCGATTTCGGGCAGGGCGATCAGCATGGTGGTTTCCACGGGGCCAAGGCCGCTGGCACTGTCGCCCCACTGCCCCAAGGTCTGAAACTCCAACGGGTGGGCGGCGATATAGGGCACGTCAAGATCGCTCAACATATCCACCGCAGCAGCGCTGTCATTATAGGCGGGGCCGCCGACAAGGGAAAATCCGGTCAGCGATACCATGGCATCGACATGACCTTTGAAATAGGTCTCGACGGCGGGCCGCCCGTCCAACCCGCCGGCAAAGGCGGGGATGCAACGGATGCCGCGCGCTTCGAAACTGCGGATCACCTGATCGTAATGCGCCGAATCCGACGCCAGAACATAAGACCGCAGCATCAACAGGCCCACCGTCGCCACAGGCCGCGCCGGCCCGGGCAGATCTGCAATGTCGGTGACAATGCGATGACCCGGCAGATCGGGGTGGTACAGCCCCACCTCGGGGTATTCGATCGGCGCCTTGACCGGCGCACCGTGCCAGGCGGTCACGTTGGAATAGCGCGAAATCAACATGCGGATCATCTGTTCGACATTATCGTCCGAGCCGCCCAGCCAATACTGCATGGCCAGGAAATATGACCGCAGATCCTGCGCCTTGCCGGGCAGGAATTTCAGGATCTGGGGAATGCGGCGCAAGATTTTCATCTGGCTTTCGCCGGATGACCGTTTTTTCGTGTTCGGCTTCAGCTTTTTCAGAATTCCCATAAGCCCGCTGGCCGGTTTCGCCATATCGACACTGCCCATGCGGGTCAGCTTGACGATCTGTTCATCGGCAATGACACCCAGCATCGCATCGCACTGGCCACGCCGCGCCTGCAATTCCGGCAGGATGGCGGTGATGTGTTCTTCGATGAACAAAAGGTTGCACACCACAATATCGGCGTGACGTACGGCATCTCGGGCCTGCTCCAGAGAATCGGGGTTTTCGGCCCATTGTGCTGCGGCATGGACGCTGACGATCAGGCCGGGGAAATCCGCCTCAAGCCGCGGCAGAACCCGCGCCGCAGGTCCGGCCGCATGGGCATCCAGCGTGACGATGGCGATTCGGTAACCGGGAATGTGTGCACTATCGCGCATAATGGGCCTTTGCCTCGTATAAGGTATCGACAGACACTTCTTGCAGGCCCTTCAGGGCGGCGTATGCCTCGGTGTTGCGGCGCGCCTTGCCACGGACGAAGAAGGGTATCTTCTTCAGCTCCTTCTCGGCATCCGCCAGCCAGACAAGGACGTCTGCGCCTTGATTTTCCGGCTTCTTCTTGCCTGAAATACTCAAATCCGCGATCGTATCGGGCTCCGGCGCTGCCGTGGCCTTGCCCCCGTGATGACTGGCGCCCGCTGCGTCGTGAAATTCGAAATCATCGCGGAACATGTGCAACAGGTGCTCTTCCAGCCCCATGACAAGAGGATGCACCCAAGTGTCGAAGATCACATTGGCGCCTTCAAACCCCATTTGCGGCGAATAGCGGGCCGGGAAATCCTGCACATGCACGGGTGCTGAGATCACGGCGCAAGGGATACCCAGACGTTTGCCGATGTGGCGTTCCATCTGAGTGCCCAGGATCATCTCGGGCGCCAGTGCCTCGATCGCCGCTTCCACCTCAAGGTAGTCATCGGTGATCAGCGCCTCAACGCCGTATTCCTTGGCCAAGGCCCGGATCGGGCGGGCGAATTCGCGGTTGTAACAGCCCATGCCACAGACGGTGAAGCCCATCTCGTCGCGGGCGATGCGGGCGGCTGCAGCCACATGGGTGCCATCGCCGAACAGAAATACCCGCTTGCCGGTCAGATAGGTTGAATCGACACTGGCGGCATACCAGGGCAGGCGCAGGCGGCTGTCGTCCACCGCAGGGCTGACCCCGGCGAGCTTGGCCACCTCGGCGATGAAATCACCTGTCGCGCCAACGCCGATGGGCACCGTTTTCGTGAAGGGCTGGCCGAGGTTCTTTTCGCACCAGCGCGCGGCGGCCTCGCCGGTTTCGGGATAGAGCAGCACATTGAAATGCGCAGCACCCATACGCGCAATGTCGGACGGCGACGATCCCATGGGCGCGGTGACATTCACCTCGACCCCCAGGTCATACAGCAGGGCGGTGATTTCGGTTATGTCATCCCGATGGCGAAAGCCAAGCCCGGTTGGGCCAAGGATGTTACATGACACCCGTTCGCTGCGCGCCATTGGCTTTGCAAGATGGCGGACGACCTGGAAGAATGTTTCATCCGCGCCAAAATTTTCCTTGCGCTGATAGCTGGGCAACTCAAGCGCAATCACCGGCACAGGCAGGCCCATGGATTCGGCCAGCCCGCCCGGATCATCCTGGATCAGTTCGGCGGTGCAGGACGCACCGACGATGATCGCCTGCGGCTTGAACCGCTCATAAGCGTCGCGGCAGGCGTCCTTGAACAGATAGGCAGTGTCAGACCCCAGATCACGGGCCTGGAAAGTAGTATAGGTGACGGGCGGGCGATGATTGCGCCGCTCGATCATGGTAAACAGCAGGTCGGCATAGGTGTCGCCCTGTGGCGCATGCAGCACATAGTGCAATCCCGTCATGCCGGTGGCGACGCGCATCGCGCCGACGTGGGGCGGGCCCTCGTATGTCCAAACGGTCAGCTTCATGACTGGCTGCCGGGGGCTGTCTGCCCCCGGACCCCCGAAGGTATTTCAAGCAAGAAAGAGATCATGCGCTGGCCCCATGTTTCAGAAGTGCGCGGCGGCGCAGCGGCCGGGCGAACAGCGCAGCCAGATCGCCCGCCTGTTCGTAGAAATGCACCGGGGTAAAAACCAGTTCGATCGCCCATTTTGTGGTCAGGCCTTCGGCCTCAAGCGGATTGGCAAGACCAAGGCCGCAGACCGTCAGGTCGGGGCGGGCGGCGCGGGCGCGGTCCAGTTGCAGATCAACATCCTGTCCTTCGGAAATGGTGGGACCAGCCGGGATCAGATCCAGATCGGGGCCGGTCAGCGCCTTGTGCAGAAACGGGGTGCCGATTTCGATGGCGGTCATGCCACATTCACGGGTCAGGAAACGGGCGAGCGGGATTTCGAGCTGGCTGTCGGGGAAGAAGAAGATCGACTTGCCGTTCAGGGTTTCGGTGGCGGCGGCGATGGCCTTGCGCGCCCGGGCGCGGGGGGCTTGGGTCGCCCTGTCGAAGGTGGCCCGATCAACACCAAATTCATCGGCGATCACCCGCAACCAGGCGGTTGTGCCTTCTTCGCCGAACGGAAATGGCGCGGGCAGGTGCCGCGCGCCGCGACGTTCCAGCGCGGCGTGGGTGTCACCCAGAAACGGCTGGGTCAGTGCGAAAACTGTGTTCGGCCCACAGGCCAGCGTATCATCCGTGCGCCGGGCGGGCAGGCAGCGGATGTTGTCGATGCCCATGTCGCGCAAAAGGCCCAGCATCTGATCCTCGACCACGTCGGGCAGCGCGCCGACCAACAGCAGTTCGCGCGAATCGGTGTCACGCAGACCGGGCACCATGGAGGCGAGGCAGGCATCTTCGCCCTGGGTGAAGGTGGTTTCGATCCCTGAACCGGAATAATTCAGCACACGGACATGCGGGGCATGCTTTATCGACAGACGTTCGGCCGCGCGGTGCAGGTCAAGCTTGATCACTTCCGAGGGACAGGAACCGACGAGGAACAATTGCCGGATGTCCGGGCGGCGGGCCAGCAGGCGCGCGACTTCGCGGTCCAGCTCATCCTGCGCGTCGGCAAGACCGGCCAGATCTTTTTCCTCGAGGATTGCAGTGGCGAACCGCGGTTCGGCAAAGATCATCACACCGGCGGCCGACTGCAGAAGGTGGGCACAGGTGCGTGAGCCGACGACAAGGAAGAACGCGTCCTGCATCTTGCGGTGCAGCCAGATGATGCCGGTCAAGCCGCAGAACACTTCGCGTTGGCCACGCTCTTTGAGGACCGGAGTGTCGCGGCAGCCGGGGCCGAGGGGGGCGTGATCGTTCATGCCGGCACCCCCGAATCAAGCCGCGCGCGGCGCAGTTTGTAAAGAAACTGACCTGCATTCACGACATAGGTCAGATAAGCCATCAGGGTGACGATCATCAGAGTCTCCGGCGCCAGCGCGCCCGTCAGAAGACCCCACAGATACAACGTGTGCAGCGCGATCACCACAAAGCTGATCACGTCCTCCCAGAAGAAGGCGGGAGCGAAAAGATATTGCCCGAAAACCACCTTTTCCCAGATCGCGCCGGTAATCATGATCGTATAAAGGCACAGCGTTTTCAGAAGGATAGATAGGGTTGCCGCGCCATAGCCATCGCCGGTTGCAAGATAGCGCAGCACCAGCACCAGCGAAACCGCGAAGATCAGGAATTGCACAGGCGCCAGAACGCCCTGAACCGTCGTCCACACCGTCGCATCGCGCCGCGCGCGCTGTTGCGGGGTATACAGGCCGGTGCTTTTGGGCTGGGTCGTCCGGTCGGGGTGCATTGCGGGCCTTTCAACATGCGCCGAGTTTTGTTGAGTTAGCCATCCGCTTCGCAAAGTGTCAATTAAAACTTACACTCTCAAGTTGACAGATGCGCTGATCAGACGCAGATCTCAGGCGATACGCCACCAAATCAGCCCATATAGCAAAGGTCTCGAACAAGATTTTGTGACACCGGGCAATACTGTCAATTCTCTTTGACAATCTACGCAGGAAGGCGGACAGTGTAAGCTGGGCGTTGCACTACTTGCCGCCTGACAGGCCCGTATCGGGAGATGGTTCTATGACGGACGCCCCAAGGAACAGATCGACAAAGATAGCCCCTCGAATCGACAGGTCGGTGGGGTCTCTGGCGTCACAGGCTCTGTCGGTTCTGGTATCGCGGCGCATCGGCAAACCCGGTGCCCTCTCCGAGCGGTTTTTGACGGCCTTGTATCGTGCTGCGTCGGGTGCTGACCCATCTGCGCGCGATCAGGTCGTGCGTGAAATGCTGGGCGCGCGGATCAACCGCTTTGAAATCGCTGATCTGTATATTCCCGAGGTCGCCCGCCGCATGGGGGTGGCCTGGTGTGACGACGGGATGAGCTTTGCCGAAGTCACCATTGGCGTTGCCCGCTTGCAAGGGCTGCTGCGCGACCTGACCGAAAACTGGTCGGTGGAATCACGGATGTATGATGATGGGCTGAACATCGTCGTGCTGATGCTGGCAGATGATTATCACACCTTGGGGCCGATGCTGGTCACGTCACAACTGCGCCGCTTGGGTGCATCGGTGCGGCTGTTGCTGGGGCGTCCTGACGCAGAGGTAAAGGCGGTGGTGCGCGATCAGGCCTTTGACATGGTTCTGGTGTCCGTGGCCCACATTGAAAAGCTTGGCCAGACAAACGGTTTGGTCAAGATGATCCGCAACAACATGATCTGCCCGGCCCCGATCATCGTCGGCGGCCCGGGAATTGACATGGAACAAGACGCAAAGGCGATCACCGGCGCCGACCACGTTTCGAATGATGTAAAAGAAGCTTTGCTGTTGTGCGGTTTGACCGATCGAACAAGAACAAGCGGTTCTGCTGCGAAAGAAGGCTGAGCGATGCAAACTCTCTTACCCCACGTGCCTCCGGCATGAGCAACCGGGGCACACAATATTGGTCTGGAGGCGCGATTCCCTTGATCGCGCCCGAAGTTTTGGGCGACATTATTGCAACGGCGGCAGATCTTGCCATCGTGATTTCCGATATGGGGCAAATCCTGTCGGTTCTGATCAACCCGAACCACCCAAGTTTTGGCAAGCTGGACCATTGGCAGGGGCGCGATGTACGCGATTTCCTGACGCTGGAAAGCGTCGGCAAGCTGGAAAAACAGCTGGCCGTGTTCAACGCGAACCAAGGCTCACTCAAATCGATCGAGTTGAACCATGTTGATAACGACGCATGGGAATTTCCGATTCGTTATTCCTTCCATCGCATCGGGCCCGATGGCGCGCTTTTGATGCTCGGGCGCGATTTGCGCCAGATTGCAGAGATGCAGCATCAGCTGGTGCAAACCCAGCTGCGGCTTGAGCAGGATTACGAGGCGCAGCGCGAGTTTGAAACCCGCCTGCGGGTGATGATGGACGTGACGCGTGATGCCGTCGTGTTCGTATCGCTGTCCAACGGGCGTATCGTTGATCTGAATGCGGCGGCGGCCACGTTACTGGGCGATGGCATCCCGGATCTGACGGGCACCGCCTTCGTCAATGAGTTCGAGGGCCGAAAGCGCCCCGAATTCATGGAGGCCCTTGCAGAGGCAGCAATCACCGACGCGAGGGTGCCGATGACGCTGACCTCGCGGCGCACCCATCGGACGCTGAACGTTACCGCGCGTCTGTTCCGCGCCGCGGGTGAACGGATGTTGCTGTGCCGCCTCGAAAATGCAGAAGATTCGACCACGGCCGCCGATACCTTGAGTGAAAATCTGGCCGCTTTTTACCGTGACGGGATCGACGCGATTCTGTTCACTGACCGTATGGGCATCATCCAGTCAGCCAATGATGCCTTTCTCAATATGATCGACAGTGCCAGTCTTGCAGCGATCAAGGGCAAGCCGGTATCGGATTTCCTGGTCCGCGGCACGGTTGACATGCGTGTGCTGATTGACAACGCCGCCCGCGCCGGCCAGATGCGGATGTTCGCCACGCGCATGATGTCGGAACACGGTGCACAGGTGGCGGTCGAAATGTCAGCAACCTGGTTGCAAAGCGTCACGAATCCCGCCGTTGTCTTTGTGATTCGCGACGCCAGCCGCGCCGAAGCGCTGCGCAAAACCGGCGGGCCGGTCAGTGATGAGGGTATGCGATCGGTGATGGAGCTGGTGGGCACGGCGACCTTGAAGGATATTGTCGCCGAGACCACCGATGTCGTTGAAAAAATGTG
This sequence comes from Rhodobacterales bacterium, assembly GCA_009992615.1. Classification (GTDB taxonomy): domain Bacteria; phylum Pseudomonadota; class Alphaproteobacteria; order Rhodobacterales; family Rhodobacteraceae; genus Oceaniglobus. The sequence goes on along the minus strand of JAACVA010000076.1, from coordinate 6,068 downwards.
CATCGAAACCGCCATCGAACTGACCCGCAACAACCGGGTCGCAGCCGCCGAGATGTTGGGCCTGTCGCGGCAATCGCTTTATGTGAAGCTGCGCAAATATGGGCTGTTGAGCCGGGATTCCTGACATTTGCCCTGTTTTTTGGTGCTTTCCTGCGACGGGAATAGATCGTCACACGAAAAACAGGGCGTTTGATCGCAAAGTGTCAACTTTGCGAGACTCTTCTTGCACGAGACCGCGTTGTAGTGTGTAAATTACAGCATGAGTGTCAATCTTACCTTACAGCCACGGCGACTTCCTGATCCGGCCTCGATGCTGGAACTGATAAAGCCGGTGACGTGGTTCCCGCCGATGTGGGCCTATCTTTGCGGCATAGTATCCGCAGGGTTATGGCCGGGGGGCCAATGGGGGCTGGTGGTGCTGGGTGTGATCCTGGCCGGGCCGGTCGTCTGCGGGATGAGCCAGGCTGCCAATGACTGGTGCGACAGGTTTGTCGATGCGATCAACGAACCCAACCGACCGATCCCGTCGGGGCGTATTCCCGGCCGCTGGGGGCTGTATATCGCGCTGGCAATGACAGTGCTGTCGCTTGTGCTGGGCTGGTTTCTCGGGCCTTGGGGATTTGGCGCCACAGTGCTGGGCGTGATTGCCGCCTGGGCCTATTCGGCCGAACCCGTACGGCTGAAGAAATCGGGCTGGTGGGGGCCCGGATTGGTGGGGTTGTGTTACGAAGGGTTGCCTTGGTTTACCGGCGCCGCAGTGTTGGCCGCCGGTGCCCCAAGGGCCGAGGTGGTGATTGTTGCCATCCTGTATGCCGTTGGCGCGCATGGCATCATGACATTGAACGATTTCAAGGCGATCGAGGGTGATCGGCAACTTGGCATCCGATCTTTGCCGGTGGTCAAGGGCCCGGTCGTGGCCGCCAAGATCGCTTGTACTGTCATGGCCCTGCCGCAGATGATGGTAATTGCCTTGCTGTTGATCTGGGGCCGGCCATGGCACGCACTGGCCATCGGCGTTTTGCTGCTCCTGCAATTCTGGGCGATGACGATCATGGTAAAAGACCCCGAGGCGAAGGCGCCGTGGTACAATGCCACCGGCGTGACATTGTTCGTGTCGGGCATGATGGTCACTGCCTTTGCGGTGCGCACACTCGGGGTTATGTGATGACACTGTCGTGGCTTTCCATCGTCCGCTTGGGTCTGGTGCAGATGGCGCTCGGGTCGATCGTGGTGCTGACCACATCTACTCTGAACCGCCTTATGGTGGTCGAGCTGTCACTGGCCGCTGTGCTGCCCGGTCTGTTGGTGGCGCTGCACTACGGCATTCAGATCACCCGCCCCAACTGGGGCTTTCGGTCTGACACCGGTGGGCATCGAACCCGATGGATCGTTGGTGGCATGGTCGCCTTGGCCCTGGGCGGCTTTGCGGCCGCGCTGGGGGTTGTCGAACTCGAACATGACTTCGCTGTCGGCATGGCGATTTCGGTAGCTGCCTATGCGCTGATCGGGCTGGGCGTTGGCGCCTCTGGCACATCACTGTTGGCGCTGTTGGCCACGGCCACGGCCCCCCGGAGACGCGCCGCGGCGGCGACAATCACCTGGCTGATGATGATCTTCGGCATCGCGGTAACGGCAACCGTGGTGGGCATATTTCTTGATCCCTACACGCCGGCCCTGCTGCTTGAGATTGTTGCGGTGGTTACTCTGGGCGCGGTGGCCGTCACCACACTGGCCGTCTGGGGCATCGAACGCGGGGTCATCGCCCGGGCCGAGCCTGACGCCATGCCATTCCGCGCCGGACTGGCCGAAATCTGGGCCGAACCGAAGGCACGCATGTTCACCATCTTTGTTTTCCTGTCGATGACGGCCTATTTCATGCAGGAACTGATCCTCGAACCCTATGCCGGGCTGGTGTTCGGCTTTACGCCGGGCCAGTCCACCTCGCTCAGCGGGGCGCAGAACGGTGGGGTGTTCGTGGGGATGCTGCTGGTCGGCATTGCCGCCACCGGGTTCAAACTGGGCGCACTGCGCCATTGGGTGATCGCGGGCTGTCTGGGGTCCGCGCTGGCGTTGATCAGCCTCACGATCATCGGGCAAACGGGCCTGGCGTTGCTTGTCCCGGCAACAGTGGCGCTGGGGCTGTTCAACGGCATGTTTGCTGTGGCCGCCATTGGATCAATGATGGCACTGGCCGGGCAGGGGCGCGGCGCGCGCGAAGGCACCCGCATGGGCCTCTGGGGTGCGGCACAGGCGATTGCTGCGGGATTCGGCGGATTGCTGGGTGCTGGCGCGGTTGATGTGATGCGGCTGATGATGGATACCGCCAGTGCCTTTGGCGCGGTGTTCCTGGTCGAGGCCATTCTTTTCATCGCGTCGGCCCTGATGGCCGCGCGGATCATGGACCGGGGCACCGCCCTTGCACAGCCACAACTTGTTCCGGGGGAATAGCGGATGATCTATGACGCAGTCGTAATCGGCGGTGGGCCTTCGGGCGCAACGGCCGCGATGGATCTGGCGCTGGCCGGGCGCCGCGTTGCGCTGCTCGATCGCGATGGCCGGATCAAGCCCTGCGGCGGCGCGGTTCCGCCGCGGCTGATTTCCGAGTTCATGATCCCGCAAAACCAGATCGTCGCGCGGGTCAACACCGCGCGCATGATCTCGCCCACCGGGCGCAAGGTGGATATCCCCATCGAGAACGGCTTTGTCGGCATGGTCGACCGCGAACAGTTCGACGAATTCCTGCGCGACCGCGCGACAGGGGCGGGCGCCGAGCGGTTCACCGGCACGTTCCAGCGGATCGAGCGCGACGAGGACGGCAGACACGTCGTGTATCGTGACAAGACCACCGGCGAAACCCGCCGTTTGACCGCCCGCGTTTTCATCGGCGCCGACGGCGCGCGCAGCAACGTGGCCAAGGCCGAGGTGCCGGGCGGCGACAAGATTCCCTATGTCATCGCTTATCACGAGATCCTGAAGGTGCCGGAAACACCGGCCGACTGCGCCAATGGCGCCTATGATCCGACGCGCTGCGATGTGATTTACGATGGCAAGATCAGCCCCGATTTTTATGGCTGGGTGTTTCCCCACGGAAAATCGCTGAGCGTTGGCATGGGCACCGGCATCGACGGGATCGACCTGAAACAGGCCACTGCCGATCTGCGCGCCTCGGCCGGGTTGACCGAATGTGAAACCATCCGCCGCGAAGGCGCACCCATTCCGTTGCATCCGATGGACCGGTGGGACAATGGCCGCGACGTGATATTGGCGGGCGATGCGGCCGGCGTCGTCGCGCCGTCGTCGGGCGAGGGAATATATTACGCCATGATCGGCGGACGCGTGGCCGCGACGGCGGCGCACAAGTTTCTGCGCACCCGGATGATCGGCGATCTGGGCCTTGCCCGCAAACTGTTCATGAAAGACCACAAGACGGTGTTCAAGGTGCTGCGCAGTATGCAGGACGCCTATTACAAGTCGGACGAACGGCGCGAACGCTTTGTGTCGCTGTGTCATGATGTCGACGTACAAAGGCTGACGTTCGAGGCTTATATGAACAAGAAGCTGGTGGCGGCCCGGCCGATGGCGCATCTCAAGATCGGGCTGAAGAACCTGGCACATCTGACAAGGCTTGTACCGGAAACATATGCATGACGATCATGATCCCGGCCTGGGTGAACGGCGTTCTGACCCCCGTTGAAAAGCTTGAGGCGCACCAGAAGGGTTTGCGCCACATGGCTGTGTCGGTGTTCGTGCTGGACGGCGATCGGGTGTTGTTGCAAAAACGCGCGGCAGCCAAGTATCACACGCCGGGGCTTTGGGCCAACACCTGTTGCACCCATCCCGATTGGCAGGAAGACCCGGCCACCTGCGCCCTGCGCCGCCTGAACGAAGAGCTGGGCATCACCGGGCTGTATCCGGCCCATCGTGACCGGATCGAATATCGGGCCGATGTGGGCGGTGGTCTCATCGAACATGAGGTCGTCGATTTGTATGTGGCTGCTGCGGCGCCCGGCCTGGACGTTCGGCCAAACCCCGACGAGGTGTCCGACGTGCGCTGGATCACCATCTATGATCTTGACGCCGAAATCACCCGCCGCCCGGAAAAATACACCCCATGGCTGCGCATCTATATGGCCAAGCACCGCGACAGCATCTTTCGTGGGCTGGTCCCCGTCTGACATCAACCAGTTGACGAATTTGTGAACCTGTTTTCAAAGCAGTATGTGCGACATATCGGGTGAGGCGTGCGTTTACATCTTACCCCCCGGATGCCATTGCATCCACCTGTTGCCACAGATCTGCCGGAGAACCCATGCTGACACGTCGCCATTTCATCCAGACTTCGGCATCGGCGCTGGGTCTTTTGCCCTTGGCCGCCCGGGCCCATGTGGGCCCGCCCCACACCACGGAAGAAAGCTTCAATCCAGTCGTCAGGCGTATCCGTGACGACGTTGCCGTGGGCAGTATCCAGGTTTTTCCAAGCTATTTCGTGCTGTACCATGTGACAGCGCCCGGCGTGGCGGTGGAATATCACGTCGCCGTAGGCGATGCCGGGCGCAATTTCGTGGGCGAGGCGCGGGTCGGGCGCAAGGCGGAATGGCCCAGTTGGACGCCGACCGCCAACATGATCCGCCGCGAACCCGATATCTATGGCCAATATGCCGGCGGTGTGCCCGGCGGCCCGGATAACCCCTTGGGCGCGCGGGCACTGTACCTGTATCGCGGCAATCGAGACACGATGTATCGCATCCACGGCACACCCCAGCCCTGGACCATCGGCACCGCCGTTTCATCCGGTTGTATCCGGCTGAAGAATGAGCACGTCATTCAGTTGTACGATCAGATAGAGGTCGGTGCGCCGGTCAAGGTCTGGCAAAGCTGAACCAACGCTCCGGTTTTCGGCACCCTGCCCATTCCCACCTCTATGGGATGGTTGCCGCCCTCCCCCAACGACATCGCAATGTGCCAATGTCGTGGCGCTGAATGCCCCGCAAACGAAGAGGATGGCGGGGTGAAGGATACGATGATCGGGGTGGTGAAGTTCCGCAAGATGCTGTCGCACGAGCAGTTCCGGGTTTTACCTGGCCGAAACCGGCTGTTGCATCAGCGGGCCGCCGATATGAACGCGGTGCGCGCGCTGTTATACGAGCACGGCCATGTGTTTCCTAAAAGACTGCGCCACCTCAAGCGCATGATGGCGCTTGTGGAGGATGAGACAGTCGACTGTCCCGCGCTGATCCGGGAAGAGTGCCTCGACCTGTTGGCGCGGATTGCCGAGAAAACGCGGCGTATCACCGGGCGTACCGCGAAACTCAAGGCGCTGGCCACCCAGTCAGACAGGGCACGCCGGTTCAAGGCCATGCCCGGCGTTGCACCGCTCACGGCCGTTGCGGTGGACGCGTTCGGCCACGACATGGTGAAGTTCAAAACCGGGCGCGACTTTGCAGCTTGGTTGGGGCTCGTGCCCCGGCAGCATTCCTCGGGAGGCAAACAGCGTTTGGGGCGCATGACCAAGGCGGGCCAGGCCGATATCCGACGCATTTTGAACAAAGGCGCAAAATCGCGACTGGGCTGGCTTGGGCAGCGCAGAATTGCGCCGGGCAGTTGGCTGTCACGGATGTCGGCGCGCAAGCCCACGATGCTGGTCGCGTTCGCGTTGGCCAATCCGGCGCTGGCAGTCGCGGCATGATGCTCATGTCGACCTGATAGAGACGGTGCCAAGGGGGCGTGAGAAGGCGACGACCTGAATGGGCAAAACGATCAAACAGATCCGGATTGGGAAAACCGGATTGAAGCTCTTGGGGGTGTCATGAACTCTGTGTATCTGGCTTGGCCCATGCGGGTTTCAGATACGGTCACGCGTTGAAGCGCTCATCGAACATGATAGCGAACTGATTTCGGGCGGCAAACCATTCCCGGACATTTCCACCGCCTTTCTCGAAGTTGCGGATCGCCAGATAGATCAGCTTGGTCGCGGCCTCCTCGGTCGGGAACGAGCCGCGCGTCTTGTTCGATTTGCGGATCACACGGTTCAAACTTTCAATGGCGTTCGTGGTGTAGATGATCTTGCG
>JAACVA010000221.1:2429-8023 GCA_009992615.1 Rhodobacterales bacterium | reverse complement strand
AGATCACGGTGCTTTGGGATCACCAGATTGAAGATGTGGAAGGCGATACCGATCCATTGGGCGTCACCGGCGTGCGTGCGCGCAACGTCAAGACAGGCGTGGTTACGGTGGTGCCCTGCAAGGGGTTCTTCGTCGCCATCGGCCATGCCCCCGCCTCGGAATTGGTGAAGGACCAGTTGGAAACCCACCACGGCGGCTATGTCGTGACAAAACCCGGCAGCACCGCCACCAACATTGCGGGCGTTTTTGCGGCCGGCGACCTGACCGATCACGTCTATCGTCAGGCGGTCACCAGCGCCGGAATGGGCTGTATGGCCGCGCTTGAGGCCGAACGTTTTCTGGCCGAACAGGGCACACAGACCGGCATCGACACGACCCTTCCCTTGGGTCACGGCGCCCCCGAAGCAGCAGGGGCCTGACCGCCAGCCTTGCGCTGGATGCATGGGAGCATGTCACTGCGACATTCGCGCCGCAATTCCGCAGTATAACGCGCAAATCTCTGAACATTGCACCTTGCGCAGTGGCAAGACGCCGCGTTAGGCCATGGTGTGGCAGCCGTTAAGGCCGCGCGTGTCGATCATAGCCGAGAAGCCATTATGCAAAAACCCAATCTTGCCCCGATCCCCGAACTCTACGTGTCTTATGAATCAGCGCAGAAGCTGAAAGCCGAAGCTGGCAACCTGTCGTCTTGGGATCTGAGCCCGCGCCAGATTTGCGACATCGAATTGTTGATGAACGGCGGGTTCCACCCCCTGAAAGGGTTCCTCGGCGAAGACGATTACAACGGCGTCGTCGAGAACATGCGCCTCGCCGATGGCCACCTGTGGCCGATGCCGATCACGCTGGATGTGTCCGATAAATTTGCCGACACCATCGAGATCGGACAAGACATCGCCCTGCGCGATCAGGAAGGCGTGATCCTGGCCACCATGACGGTGACCGACAGATGGGTGCCGAACAAGGCCCGCGAAGCCGAGATGGTGTTCGGCGCCGACGACAGCGCCCACCCCGCAGTGAACTATCTGCACACCAAGGCGGGCAATGTGTATCTGGGCGGCCCGATCACCGGCATCCAGCCCCCCGTTCACTATGATTTCAAGGCCCGCCGCGACACGCCCAATGAATTGCGGGCCTATTTCCGCAAAATGGGCTGGCGTCGGGTCGTGGCGTTCCAGACACGCAACCCGCTGCACCGTGCCCACCAGGAACTGACCTTCCGTGCCGCGCGCGAGGCGCAGGCGAACCTGCTGATCCATCCGGTGGTCGGCCTGACCAAGCCGGGCGATGTCGATCACTTCACCCGCGTGCGCTGCTATGAGGCGGTGCTGGACAAATACCCCTCTGCCACCACCACGATGAGCCTGCTGAACCTCGCCATGCGCATGGCCGGCCCGCGCGAGGCAGTGTGGCACGGCCTGATCCGCAAGAACCACGGCTGCACCCATTTCATCGTCGGCCGCGATCACGCCGGCCCCGGCAACAACAGCCAGGGCACCGATTTCTACGGCCCCTATGACGCGCAGGATCTGTTCCGCGAACATCAGGCGGAAATGGGCATCGAAATGGTCGATTTCAAACACATGGTATATGTGCAGGAACGCGCCCAATACGAACCCGCGGATGAGATCGCAGACCGCGAAAACGTGACGATCCTGAATATCTCGGGCACCGAGTTGCGCCGCCGTCTGGCCGAAGGGCTGGAAATTCCCGAGTGGTTTTCATTCCCCGAGGTGGTGACAGAACTGCGTCGCACCCGTCCACCCCGTGCCAAGCAGGGTTTTACCGTGTTCTTCACCGGTTTTTCCGGGTCGGGCAAATCGACCATCGCCAATGCGCTGATGGTCAAGCTGATGGAAATGGGCGGCCGCCCGGTGACGCTGCTGGACGGCGATGTGGTGCGCAAGAACCTCAGCTCGGAATTGGGGTTCAGCAAGGAACATCGTGACCTGAACATCCGGCGTATCGGCTATGTCGCATCGGAAATCACCAAGAACGGCGGCATCGCCATCTGTGCGCCGATCGCACCCTATGCCACCACACGGCGCGCGGTGCGCGAAGATGTCGAAGAGTTCGGCGCCTTCGTCGAAGTGCATGTTGCTACAAGCATCGAAGAATGTGAACGCCGCGACCGCAAGGGCCTTTATAAACTAGCCCGCGAAGGCAAGATCAAGGAATTCACCGGCATTTCAGATCCCTACGACGTGCCCGCCAAACCCGAACTCCAGCTTGAAACCGAAAACAGCGATGTCGACCATTGCGCCCATCAGGTGCTGTTGAAACTGGAAGGCATGGGGCTGATCGGCCTGTCGAACTGAACCGTTTCAAAGGACAGCGCCCCCGGTGGTCTGCCGGGGGCGCATTTCTTTCTTGCTTCAAATACCTGCGCGCGCAGCGCGTGACACGCCCGCAATCGGCCTCAGGCCGCCGACAACAGCCCCCGCCCCTTCAACAAGGCTTCAACCCCCGGCATCCGCCCCCGGAACGCGGTGTAAAGATCGGCTGCGTCGCGTGATCCACCCGCCGACAGGATGTGACGCTCCAACGCCGCGGCACGCTGCGCGTCAAACGGGCCGCTGGCCTCGCCAAACGATTCAAATGCATCGGCATCCATCACCTCGGACCACATATAGCTGTAGTAGCCCGACGAATAGCCATCGCCGGCAAAGATATGGGCGAAATGTGGCGTGGCGTGGCGCATCCGGATGGCGTGCGGCATTCCCAATGCGTCCAGCACTTCGGCCTGGCGCGCCATCGGATCGGCGGGTGGCTCGCCCTCGTGAAACGCCAGATCCACCAAAGCCGAGGCGACATATTCGACTGTCGCAAACCCCATGTCATAGGTGCCCGCCGCCAACAGCCGGTCGCGCAGTTCATCCGGCATGGGGGCACCCGTCTTGGCGTGGGTGGCAAATTCGCCCAGCACCTCGGGCACCTCCAGCCAATGTTCGTACAACTGACTGGGCAGTTCCACGAAATCGCGGGCCACAGAGGTGCCCGAGATCGACTCATAGGTCACATCCGACAGCATCTGATGCAAGGCATGGCCGAATTCGTGAAACAGCGTGCGCGCGTCGTCATAGGACAACAGCGCCGGTTCCCCCGCGTCCGGTTTGGCAAAGTTGCAGACGTTGATCACATGCGGCCGGATGTCACCGGCCAGCTTTTGCTGGCTGCGCAGGGCCGAACACCACGCGCCACTGCGTTTTGATCCGCGCGCGAAATAGTCACCGATGAACACCGCCAGATGTTTGCCATCGCGCGTCACCTCCCATGCCCGGGCGTCGGGGTGGTACAGCGGCACGTCCAGCGGCGCAAAATTCAGCCCGAACAGTCGGTTGGCACAGGCGAACGCCGCCTCGACCATCCGGTCGAGTTGCAGATAGGGTTTCAGCGTCGCCTCATCCAGATCATGTTCCGCCGCCCGGCGTTGTTCGCTGTAATAGCGCCAATCCCAGGGTTCCAGATCGCCATTCACCCCGTCGGCCTGCATCCGGTCGGTCAGGCGCGCCGCATCGGCCTCGGCGGCGGCGCGCGCCGGGGTCCAGACCTGCATCAGCAGATCGCGCACCGCCTTTGGGCTGCCGGCCATTTCGGTTTCCAGCTTGTAATCGGCAAAGCTGTCATAGCCCAACAGCCCTGCCCGTTCGTGACGCAGCGCCAGAATTTCGGCGGCAATGGCGCGGTTGTCGGTGTCACCGCCATTGGCGCCGCGCGCCACCCAGGCCTCATAGGCCTTTTGCCGCAGATCTCGGCGTGGCGAGAATTGCAGAAATGGCACGATCAGTGACCGCGACAGGGTGATGACCGGCCCTTTTGCGGCCTTTTCCCGGCCTGCGGCGCGGGCGCTGGCCACCACGAAATCGGGCAGGCCGACCAGATCTTCCTCGGCAAGGTCCATCGACCAGGACCGCTCATCGGCAAGCAGATTCTGGGTGAATTGCGTGCCCAGAACCGCCAGACGCTGTTTCACCACCGCCAGCCGGTCTTTTTCCGCCCCCTTCAGCTGCGCCCCCTGCCGCACGAACCCGCGCCGCGTCAGGAACAGCACGCGCTGCTGTTCCTCGCTCAGATTCAGCGAATCGCGTTTCAGCCACAGCGTTTCAATCCGCGCGAACAAGGCCGCATTCGATGAGATTTCCGACCCGTAAGCGGACAGTGTCGGGGAAAAATCACGCTGCAATGCCTCGCGCGTCGGGTTCGAATCCGACCCGGCCAAGGTATAGAACACGCCAAGAACGCGGCTCAGCCTGTCATCGGCCTGTTCCAGCGCCTCAATCGTATTGGCAAAATCAGGCGCGTCCGGGTTGTCGGCAATGGCGGCAATATTGGCGCGCGCCTCGGCCAGCGCGGCCTCGACGGCGGGGGCGAACTGATCGTCCGTTATCGCATCGAAGGGCGGCATTTCAAAAGGCGTCTGCCAATCGGCAAGAAGCGGGGTGGGCATGGGTATGGCTCCTGTTCGGGTTTCTTGTTACCTAGGTCGCCGCGCCCGGTCATGCCAGTGCCGCGTGGCCCGGATCGTCCGTAGCCGGTACATCCTGCGGCAGTTCGCAGAGGGCGACCAAGACGATTCAGCCGCTGCCCCCCGGCGACGACGACAAAACGTCAGCGCACCGACCGGCGCAACCGCGCCTCGAACCGGCGCAGCATCAGTGACAGCGTGACCGTCATGATCAGATACAGCAGCGCGACCACATTATATGTCTCGAAATAGCGGAAATTGCCCGCCGCCGTCACCTTGCCCAATTGGGTGATGTCCAGCACCCCCAGAACCGAAACAAGACTGGAATCCTTGATCATCGCGATGAAATCATTGCCCAACGGCGGCAGGATCGTGCGGATTGCCTGGGGAAAGACGATATGGCGGAACCGTTGCCGCCGGTTCAGGCCAAGGGCATGGGCCGCCTCGATCTGGCCTGGATCCACCGACAAAAGCCCGGCGCGAAACACCTCGGCAATGAACGCGGAATAGCCGATGACCAAGGCCAGGATCGCCCGCCAGATCAGCGGGAAATCCCGCGTGCGCGCCGGGTCCACCCCGAAAGGCCCTGTGGCCCAGTTCCACGTTGCCACAAGGGCCGGCGCAAGAACAAAGGCGACATACAGCAACAGCACCAGAATAGGGATGCCGCGCACGATTTCGATATAGAACCGCGCCGTCTGGCGCAGGAACAGCGACCCGGACAGCGCCCCCAGCGCCAGCACCAGCCCCAGCGCCGAGGCCAGCGCGAACCCCATCACCGTCACGAACAAGGTGATTCCGATGCCTTTGGACAAGGTGGTCAGAACCTGCAAATACAGATCGTCCCGCACCACCTGCCACATCATCACAGCGGCAATTCCTGCGGCGATCACCAGCCACCAGGGAAAATCCTTGTCGGATGCGTTTTCAGGAGTCCTGTTCGGGGGCGGGGTCAATCGGCCTGACCGCCGACCTTGAATGCGACGAACCATTTCTGATTCAGGCTGTCCATCGTACCATCGGCCTTCATATCGGCGATTGCGGCGTTGATCGGCGCAACCAGATCCGACCCTTTGGGAAAGATGAACCCGAAATCCTCGGTGCCCAGCTTTTCACCCACGATCTTCAGCGC
>JAACVA010000221.1:0-2421 GCA_009992615.1 Rhodobacterales bacterium | reverse complement strand
TGGCCGCGACATAGCCCGCCCCCGCTGTGCCATCGGTCAGCACCAGATCGACATCGCCGGTGCGCAGGGCCTGGACCGCGGCGCCGAAGGTTTCAAACTGCTTCATCCTGGGGTTGGCCTCGTCGCCATCCAGCACCTCGTAAATGCCGACATAAAATGGCGTCGTGCCCGGCTGTGCCCCGATCAAAAGCTCGGGATCCTGGAAAAACTCGGCGGCGTTGGCGAACCGCGCTTCATCGCCGGCCACCAGCATCACCATTTCACTGCGCATGTAGGGATCGGAAAAATCCACCACCTCGGCCCGGTCCGCACGAATGGTGATGCCGGTCATGCCCATGTCGTATTGTCCCTGCGACACGGCGGGAATCATCGCATCCCAACTGGTGTTTTCATAGGCGACCGACATGTTCAGCCGCTGGGCGATCTCGGCCATGGCGTCATATTCCCAACCTGAGGGCGCGCCCGTCGCCGGATCGACGAATTGCAGTGGCGGATAGGCATTCTCGGTCACCACGACAACCTCACGCCCGGCGAGATCGGGCAGATGTGCCCCGGCATGGGCGGCGGTAACGGACAGCATGGCGACCAAGGCCAGCGAGGCAAGGGTTTTCATCGGCGAAGCTCCTGTTGGGGTGTGGCAAACCTTACGGGCCACCCGGCCAAGCCTCAAGCCCCCCTGCGCCCGGCACAGACCGGGCAATCGGGGCGCGCGTGCAGCTTTATCATTCGCGCCTCGGAAAACAGCGCATCCCAGATCAACAGCCGGTTGCCCAGCCCCTCACCCGCCCCGGTGATCTGTTTCACCGCCTCGGCCGCCATCATCGCGCCGATCACCCCCGGCAGCGGCCCCAAAACCCCCGCCTCGGCACAGCTTGGTGCCAGATGCGGCGCCGGTCTTTGGGGGAAAATACACTGATAACAGGGTGTCCCATGGGCGGGGTCAAACAGGCTCAGCTGTCCCTCCCATTGTGACAGGGCGCCCGAAATCAACGGAATGCCCAGATCACAGGCCACCCGGTTGACCAGATAGCGGGTATCGAAATTGTCACTGCCATCGAGGATCAGATCATAATCAGCGAACAGATCCCGCGCGATCGCCTCATCCAGCCGCCGATGATAGGGCCGCACCTCGGCCCAGGGGTTCAGCGCCCGGATCGCGGTTTCGGCGGAAAACACCTTGGGCATCCCGATCCGCGCATCCGTGTGAATAATCTGCCGTTGCAGATTGCTGCCTTCCACGGCGTCGTCGTCGATCACGCCCAGGGTGCCCACCCCCGCCGCCGCCAGATACAACAGCGCCGGCGCGCCCAGCCCCCCTGCCCCGATCACCAGAACCTTCGCCCGCTTCAGGGCCTTCTGTCCCGGCCCGCCGATTTCGCGCAGCATGATGTGGCGGGCGTACCGGTCCAGTTCGGCGCCCTGAAACTCCGAGCTGGGCTGGGCTGGGCGGTTTTCCGGCCGAACCCGCCCGCGCAAGCGTTTCAACCCAAAGGAATACAGCCAGATCAGCCCCACCAGACCCGCCAGCACCAACCATTCGCCCGCCGATCCGCCCGTCGCCACCCGCAAGGGATGATCGGGGGGCAGCGCGATTTGCAACGACAGCACCGCAAGAAACAGCAGCCCCACCATGATCTGGCGGGCCTGCACCGGCACCTTCATCCAATGCCCCAGCCCCCAAAGGGCCGCCGCCAAAATCAGAACCAGCGCCATCAGCCGCGCCCCACAGATCCGCAGCGGCCCGTGCCGCGATCTTGATCAATCAGGCCAGACGAATGGATGAAACCCATTTTTTTCAATCCCTTGAAGCAGATTCAGAAAATTTTCGCGCTGAACCTTTGCCCTTGGTCGCTACAGCATCTTCAGCGCCCAGTCGAGCCAAACCCGCCCGCGCCACGCGCCGTTTGTGTGCTGAACTCTTCGACAACCTCGAACGACGGGCGGATGATCGGGACGAAAACCAACTGGCCAATCCGATCGCCCGGATGGATGTCGATCGGCGCCGCATCCACCGAATTTCGGTTCCACACACTGATCAGGATTTCGCCTGCATAGTCCGGGTCGATCAATCCAACCGTATTCCCAAGAACAAGGCCTTTCTTGTGCCCCAACCCCGATCTCGGCAAAACGAGGCCGGCCAGCGCCAAGTCACCAAACGACAGCGCAATTCCAGACCTGACAAGCACGGCCGGCTCTTGTGCACGAACTGACACAACCGCGTCCACACATGCAAACAGGTCCACGGCGGCGGCACCTTCTGTTTGAAACCGTGGCAACCCCCAGTCAAACAGCCGCCGATCCAAAACTTTGATTTGCAATTCCATTCCCCCGTTTCGACGACATGATCGCGGGCCCATATGCTGCGGTATCCGGCCCTGACGACAAGCCGTTTCACGGCTTCATGGACAGGCCCGGATTGAA
>JAACVA010000330.1 GCA_009992615.1 Rhodobacterales bacterium | reverse complement strand
GCTGCGGGAACCTGGGGCTTCATTTCTGGCATACGATCTTACCGCGCCAGCACCGCAGTCCGATCCTGAGGGCACGGCATTGGCGACAGTGACGCCGCTGATCCTGGCGCTGCCAAGTGACGCCCGTATGTTGAGCCTGGAAGGCTTGCCGAGCGGCTTTGTGCTGACGGCTGGCGACTATCTCGGATTCAGCTATGGCACCAATCCGGTGCGGCGCGCTCTGCACCGCATTGTCAGCGGGGTGGTAGCAGACGGGACGGGACAGACAGCGGCGTTCGAGGTCACGCCACCACGGAGGCCGGGGGCCGCCATCAACACTGCGGTCAGTCTGGTCAAGGCATTGTGCAAGGCGCGGATTGTGCCGGGGTCGGTAGCCCCCGGCACCAAGGGGCAAATATTCACGTCCGGCATCACGTTCAAATTCATGCAGACACTGAGGTGAGTCATGCGGGCCTATGATGGATCAACCAGCGCGTTTCTGACGGCTCAATCCGGTATGATGGCGCGGTCGCTGGTCTGGGTCAGCGCGCGCAACCGCAGCACCGGGGCCACGGAAACCATGGGCCTTTGGGGTGGTGACGATCATCAGGATTTCACGATCGGCGGCGTGGTGCGCACCTACTTCGGCGCTGGTTCGGTGCTGGCGCTGGACCCGATCACGATGGCAACCGGGCTGGATGTCAGGATGCAGCGGCTGACACTGGCCCCGGTAGCGCCCAAGGTCGAGATGCTGATCCGGGGCTATGACGTTCGCCTTGCGCCGGTGGAAGTTCATCGCGCCTTGTTCGATCCGGTAACGCGGGCTTTGATAGCAGAGCCGTTGCGCACATTTCTGGGCTGGATAGACAGCGTTTCGATTCCGACGCCAGTGGTCGGCGGGCAGGCGTCAATTGAGGTCACGCTGGCCAGTCTGGGACGGTCGCTGACGCAATCGCTGGCGTTGAAACAATCGGATGAAACCTTGCGTCTGCGCGCGCCTGATGATGGGTTTCGGAAATACGCGGCTCTGTCCGGGACGGTGGAGACGGTGTGGGGTGAGAACCGGGCGCGAGCACCGGGCACCACCACACCGGCACCGTTAACCGGCTTTCCACATGAGAACGGCGGCGGGCCGAGGGACCGGTCATGACCAGACTGCCAAATTGGAAAACATGCCTGACCGTTTATCTGGCAGAGGTTGTCGACCGCCCGTTCAAGCCGGGCCAGCATGACTGCGCGCTGTTCGTGGCCGGGGCAGTGCAGGCAATGACTGGTGATGATCCGGCGCGGGGCTGGCGCGGTTATCGCAGTTTGACCGCCGGGCGGCAGGCTTTGGCAAAGCGCGGCTACAGTGATCAGGTGGCGTTGGCTGCCAGCATGTTGCCCGAGGTCGCCCCGGCCATGGCGCAGGCGGGCGACGTGGCAGTGGTCGCGGGTGACGATGGTCCCGCCCTC
>JAACVA010000329.1:897-1244 GCA_009992615.1 Rhodobacterales bacterium | reverse complement strand
CAGATCAGGTTGATCAGCAGATCCTGACGCAGATCATCGAGATCGGCGGCGGGCAGGCAAAGGCGGCGGTGCAGACGGCGGGCGGCGGCATCGGCCTCGTCAAGAATGCAGGCGAGGTGGTGCCGGGAAAGGGGGGGGTGCATGGGTGTTTGCCTCGGTCATCGTTTCTGATGGCCTCAGCATCGGTGATCGGCGCGCCCCGCAGGTGGGACGGCCGTGGGAAAGATGTGGGGAGTTTGTGGGAATGCCCGGTCAGGACCAAAGCAAGATTTCCGCCGGATCAAGGCCAAGGCGATAGCCACGCGGGCTGACCGTCTTGATCAATGCTTTCGCTTCGGCCTTACTCA
>JAACVA010000329.1:0-424 GCA_009992615.1 Rhodobacterales bacterium | reverse complement strand
ATTTGCCACAGCCCCGGCAAGAGGGATGCGGCATGGTCAAAGCCACTGGCCTCGGCCAGCACCGTCACAAGGCGTTCGGCATCGATGTGAAAACTGCGCAGATCGTCGCGCGCGAGAGGCAGGTCGGCGTGATGGTCATGGGGACAGGCCGCAACGAGTTTCCCCTGCACCTCGACGATCGGACGCGCATCGAGGCCGCAGTCGCAATGGGCGCAGGTTGGCCACATCCCGGCGCGCGGGCGCTCCACCAGAACCCGCTTGCGCAGGAGGCGGCCGAACACAGGTCCGAAATGCGACCGTGCCGCGCGGCCCCAGAGAACCGCGTCCGGCCCGGCCTCACTCAGCCGCGTCAATAAGGCGAAGATCGTCCCGCTCAACGACAAGCTGGTTGCGCTCCAGAAGGGTCATGATCTGCCGCTCATAG
>JAACVA010000220.1:4587-8036 GCA_009992615.1 Rhodobacterales bacterium | reverse complement strand
TGGAATGCACGATATGAGGGCAAGGAATATCTGTTCGGCACCGACCCGGCCGAATTCGTGGTGCGCGCGGCAGCGCACCTGCCTGATGGCGCAGCGGTGCTGTGCGTGGCCGACGGCGAGGGGCGCAATTCGACCTATCTCGCCGGTTTGGGCCATGCGGTGACGGCCTTTGATGCCGCCGAGGCAGGGGTTGCCAAGGCGCGGCGGCTGGCCGACCGGGCGGGGGTGCAGGTGGCGCATCACATCGCCGGGGTCGAGGATTGGGATTGGTCAGTGCAATACGATGCCGTGGTGGGCATCTTCATCCAGTTTGCGCCGCCCGATCTGCGCGACCGGATGTTCGGCTGGATGGGGGATGCGGTGCGCCCGGGGGGGCTGTTGCTGCTGCATGGCTATGCGCCGCGCCAGGTGGGCTATGGCACCGGCGGGCCGGGCAATGCGGCGCAGATGTACACCACGGATCTGCTGCGCGCGGCCTATCCCGGTTGGGACATTCTTCACCTGCAAGATTACGATGCCACCATCGAAGAAGGGCCGGGGCATTCGGGCCGCTCGGCCCTTGTCGATCTGGTGGCGCGCAAACCTGCGGCGTAAGGGCTATCCCCGGCGGCGGCCGCGCCTTTCGTGGGGCGGAATGGTGTCGTCGCCCGTGCCATCGCCGGCCGAAGAAAACCGGCCCAGCGTGGCGGTGATCTGCTCAAGCGTCGGGCGGGGGCCGGGGGCGCGGCCATCCAGCGCGGCGCGCATGTGGCGCAGGTGTTCCGGCGTGGTGCCGCAACAGCCACCAATGATTCGTGCGCCGCAATCGCGGGCCAGAACGGCATAATCCGCCATCAGCTCGGGTGTGCCGTCATAGTGGATGTGCCCCCCGTGATATTTCGGGACACCGGCGTTGCCCTTGGCAATCAGCACCGCATCGGTGCCCGTGGCACCAAAGCCGAGGATGCTGCGCAGCAGATCCGATGCACCGACGCCGCAATTCGCGCCGAAAGCGAGGGGTTTTGGCCCGCTCAGCCCCTCGACCAGATCGACCATGCCGGCGCTGGTCAGCCCCATCATGGTGCGCCCGGCTGTGTCGAAACTCATCGTGCCGCACCAGGGCATCCCGGCCAGTGCCGCCGCCGCAGCTGCGGCCTTGAATTCTTCGCCCGCACTGATCGTTTCGACCCAGAGCACGTCGACCCCGCCGTCTTTCAGCGCCTCGGCCTGTTCGTGGAAGATTTCGACGGCGCTGGCATAGGTCAGCGTGCCCATCGGCTCCATGATGTCGCCGGTCGGGCCGATCGACCCGGCGACGACGATCTGTCGCCCGGCGCTATCGGCCACCTCACGGGCCAGTTCGGCGCCTGCCATGCTGAGCGCGCGCACCCGGTGCCGGGCATTGTGCAGCTTCAGGCGCGCGGCATTGCCGCCGAATGTGTTGGTGAGAAACAGATCGCTGCCCGCTTCGACTGGCCCGCGATACAGGGCGCGGATCTTGTCCGGCGCATCGACATTCCAGAATTCGGGCGAATCGCCCGATGCAAGCCCCATGTTGAACAGGTTGGTGCCCGTGGCACCATCGGCCAGGATGAACGGCTTTTCGGCCAACATTCGGGATAAAGCATCAATCATATCGGGGCTTTCCATCGGAAGACGACGCCACTTGTCCAGCGTATCGCACGACGCGGCGACCGCATCGGGCGGCCCTTTGCGGTGCCCCACAAGGCCCGGTCCGGCACTGCGCCGGGCACCGCCCGATCCATCTGGCGCGCCCGGTTGCTGTGGTCAGTCCTTGATCTCGGTCATAAGTTGCGACTTTGCCTCGGCCATCAGCGCCGACATCTTGGTGCGGACAGTGGCTGCATCGGCCAGATCGGCCAGATCGCCCGACACCTTGCGGAACACGTCTTCGTCGCCGGCTTCTTCAAAGTCAGCATTGATGACCTCGCGGGCATAGGCCTCGGCGGCGTCGCCGGTCTTGCCCATCAATTCAGCCGCCCACAGCCCCAACAGTTTGTTGCGGCGGGCCTCGGCCCGGAACTGCATTTGCGCGTCGTGGGCGAACTTGTTCTCGAATGCATTTTCGCGGTCGTCGAATGTGGACATCGGCTTTCCTTTTTGCGTTGCACCTGTGGCACTGGTGATATGCCCATGCCCGGGCCAATGGGCAAGAGGGCGTTCTTGCCGTGCTGCCTGCTTTGCCCTATAGCCGGAAGAAATGCGCGGTGCATCTTGTCCCGCGCCCCGTTTTGTTTTGGAGCCGCCATGGCACGTCGCAAGAAGATTTATGAGGGCAAGGCCAAGATCATGTATGAAGGCCCCGAGCCGGGTACGATGGTGCAGTATTTCAAGGACGACGCTACTGCCTTCAACGCCGAAAAGCGCGCCGTGATTGAGGGCAAGGGTGTGCTGAACAACCGGCTGAGCGAATTTTTCATGACCGGGCTGACGCAGGTCGGCATTCCGAACCATTTCATCAAGCGGCTGAACATGCGCGAACAGCTGATCCGCAGTGTCGAGATCATTCCACTTGAGGTGATCGTGCGCAACTTCGCCGCCGGGTCGATCTGCAAGCGGCTGGGCATGGCCGAAGGCACGCCGATGCCGCGGCCTATCGTTGAATTCTGTTACAAGGACGATGCCCTGGGGGATCCTCTGGTCGCCGAAGAGCATATCATCGCCTTTGGCTGGGCCAGCCAGCAGGATCTGGACGACATGATCGCGCTGGCGCTGCGGGTGAACGATTTTCTGTCCGGCGTCATGCTGGCCGTCGGGATCAAGCTGGTGGATTTCAAGATCGAGATTGGCCGGGTCTGGGAAAACGATTTCCACCGCCTGATCGTGGCGGACGAGATTTCGCCTGATTCGTGCCGGTTGTGGGACATAGAGACGGGACGGAAGTTGGACAAGGACGTGTTTCGCCGTGATCTCGGCAGCCTCGCCGACGCCTATACCGAGGTGGCGCGTCGACTGGGCGTGCTGCCCACGAATGTCACCCACGCGCCCAAGCCGACCCTCATCAACTGAGTCAGATCGCGGAATTCGAGTATTTGGGCAAAGAAGAAACAGGGGATGGCGACATGAAGGCACGGGTGCATGTGATGCTGAAGGATGGCGTTCTTGATCCGCAGGGCGAGGCGGTTCGTCATGCCTTGGGCACCCTCGGGTTTGACGGGGTGAACGGGGTGCGTCAGGGCAAGGTGATCGAACTGGACCTCGACGAGGGCACGGACGAAGCGACGGTGCGCCAGATGTGCGAAAAGCTGTTGGCGAACACGGTGATCGAAAGCTACCGCGTCGAGATGGCCTGATGCGCGCGGCGGTTCTGAGGGAATACAACGCCGATCTGTCGATCGAGGACGTACCGGAACCGGCCTGCCCGGAAGATGGTGTGGTGCTGAAGGTACTGGCCTGCGGCGTTTGCCGGTCGGACTGGCACGGTTGGGTGGGCGAACATCCGCGGGTTA
>JAACVA010000220.1:0-4563 GCA_009992615.1 Rhodobacterales bacterium | reverse complement strand
AATATTGTGGCGAAGTGGTCGAGGCCGGGGCGCGGGCGACCTATCGGGTGGGGGACCGGGTTGTGGCGCCATTCATCCTGGCCTGCGGATCTTGCCCGGCGTGTCAGTCGGGGGCGCAGAACACCTGTCCAAACCAGCGTTTGCCGGGCTTTGTTGAACCGGGTGCCTTTGCCGAATATGTCGCGGTGCCGTTCGATCACAATCTGTCACGCCTGTCAGACGCGCTGTCGCCCACGGTGGCGGCGGGGTTGGGATGCAGGGTGACGACGGCCTGGCACGCGCTGACCGGGCGTGCGGCGGTGCAGGCGGGGGAATGGCTGGCGGTGCATGGCACCGGCGGGATCGGCCTTTCCACACTGATCCTCGGGCGGGCCATCGGCGCGCGGGTGATCGTTGTGGATGTGGTTGAGGAAAAACTGAGCCATGCCATGGGGTTGGGCGCCGAGGCTGCGGTGAATGCGCGCGACGGCGACGTCGCCGCACGGATCAGGGAGATCACCGGCGGCGGTGCCCATGTCAGCGTCGAGGCCTTGGGAATTCCCGAAACCACCAACGCCAGCATAGAATGTCTGCGCCCGCTTGGCCGCCATGTGCAGGTGGGGATGCCCGTCGGTCACCATGCCCGGATGGACATCAACATGAACGCTGTGTACATGGGCAATCTGGCGTTGTTCGGCACCCGTGGAATGCCCTCGTGGCGCTATCCCAGCCTGCTGGGGTTGATTGAAACGGGGCGGGTGGACATGTCGCCGCTGATCGCGCGGGAAATTCCGCTGAGCCGGGTTGGCGCCGAACTGGCCGCGTTCAACGGACCGACGCCGCCGGGTGTGGCGGTTGTGACCGATTTTCTGAACTGAGAGGGCCAGGGACATGAAAGCTGCCGTGATCGTCTTTCCGGGGTCGAACTGTGACCGCGACCTGGCCGTGGCGCTGCGTGCGGCTGGCATGGATGTGACCATGGTCTGGCACAAGGACACCGGGCTGCCCGACGGGACAGACGTTGTGGGTGTGCCCGGTGGGTTTTCCTTTGGCGATTACCTGCGTTGCGGCGCCATCGCGGCGCGTTCGCCGATCGCGGCGGCGGTGGTGGCCCATGCAGGGCGGGGTGGTTATGTTCTGGGCATATGCAACGGCTTTCAGGTGCTGACCGAAACCGGTCTTTTGCCCGGCGCTCTGATCCGCAACGCCGGTTTGCGGTTCATTTGCCGCGATCAGGCGCTTGAGGTGGTGACGGCCGACAGCGCGTTCACTGCCGGCTCTGTGGCGGGGCAGATCGTGCATTTTCCGATCGCGCACCATGATGGCAATTACGTCGCCAATGCCGAGGTTCTGGCGCGGTTGGCGGGCGAAGATCGGGTGGCGTTCCGCTATGTCGACAATCCCAACGGATCGTCGGGTGACATTGCCGGGGTGCTGTCTGACAACCGGCGGGTGCTGGGCCTGATGCCGCACCCCGAGCGGGCGGCCGACCCGGCCTTGGGCGGCACTGACGGGGCGGCGATGTTCCGCGCATTGGCCGGGGTGCTGGCCCCTGCCTGAGTCTTGAGGAAAGGCGGTGCACGGCGTAGCCTGCACATCATGAAAAGCGCCGAACCCGATTTCATCGACACGCCGCCGCGCCGTTGGCTGGTGCGGTTTGTCTTTACCGCGCTCGTGGCGGGGGCGGTGTCGATCGTCTGGTACACAAACCACTTTTTGACCGAGCGGTTCACCGAAAGCACGCGCAACCGCGCCGAGGTGCGCATGGCGCTTTACATCGGCAATCTGCGCAGCGAATTGCAGCGGGCCAGCATCGTGCCCTTGTTGCTGTCGCGCGATCCGTCTTTGATTGGTGCTTTGAATTCACAGGATTATTCGCAGTCCACACAACGGCTGATTTCGTACCGCGATGAAATCGGTGCGGCGTCGCTTATGCTGTTGGATCGCGATGCGCGCACCGTTGCCGCGACCGACCGCGCGCTGTTGGGCAGCCTGCACCGCAACGCAGCGTTCTATGTCGAGGCGCTGCGCAGCAATGACACGGTGTTTTCCACCGTGCGCACCGAATCGGGGGGCTTTACCTTTTCCTATTCGCGCAAGATCATGGTGGGCAATGAATTGTCGGGGGTCATCGTCGTGGGTGTCGATCTGGCCAAGTTCGAAAGTTCCTGGGCGGGCTTTTCCGATGCGGTGTTCGTGACCGACAGCGAAGGTATGATCATTCTGGCCACCGAAAGCCGCTGGCGCGGTCGCACCGAGGAAGAGGCGTTGTCGGTGCGCAGCGCGCCCAATGCGATCGAACGGGCGTTGCAGGCCACCGCCGACTGGGCGGCCTTGCCAGCCGATGCCTATCTGTTGGGCGAGGCGGTGATGCGGCAGGCGGCGCGGATTCCGTTCCAGGGCTGGCGCATGGCGTCGTTCACCACCTACAGTTCGGTGCGTGAACGCGTGAACGGGGTGCTGGCGCTGGAAATCATGGCCTTTGCCCTGATCCTCGCGGCGTCCTTTTACCTGGTCAGCCGCAAGGCGCTGAGCCGGGTGGTGCTGTTCCAACGGGAATCGGCGGAACTGCGCAAGCTGAACCTGGCGTTGCAACGCGAGATTGCCGAGCGTGAGAAGGCAGAGAAAAACCTCGAAGTGGCCGAACAGACCGTCGCCCAGACCAGCAAGCTGGCCGTGTTGGGCGAAATGTCGGCGGCCGTCAGCCACGAGTTGAATCAGCCTTTGGCGGCGATGAAAACCTATCTTGCCGGCGCGCGGCTGTTGCTGAAACGCAAGCGCCCGGACGAAGCGCTGAGCAGTTTCGCGCGGATTGACGATCTGATCGACCGGATGACGGCGATCACCCGACAGCTGAAATCCTATGCCCGCCGGGGCGGCGAGGCGTTTGAGCCGATGGATCTGCGCCATTCGGTCAGCAGCGCCCTTGCGATGATGGAGCCGCAGTTGAAACGCCGCGACATCGAAATTGTCAAATCCCTGCCGCGTGAACCCGTAATGGTACAGGCCGACCGGCTGCGCGTTGAACAGGTGATCGTGAACCTGTTGCGCAACGCGCTGGACGCGACAAAGGACGTGGCGCGCCCGAAGATCGAACTGTTGGTGGCGGCGGGCGATACCGCCACGCTCAGCGTGCGCGACAACGGCACCGGCATTGCCAATCTGGAAGAACTGTTTGAACCGTTTTACACCACCAAGGCGCCCGGTGATGGGGTGGGCCTCGGGCTGGCGATTTCGTCGGGCATCGTGGCCGATCTGGGCGGGCGGTTGACCGCGCGCAATGGGCGGGCCGGGGGGGCTGTATTTGAAATGCAGATCCCCATTTGCAAACAACAGACCGTCAAGGCGGCAGAATAGGATTCGCAATGGCCCAGGCTATGAAGATCGCCATCGTCGACGACGAAAAAGACATGCGCCAGTCGATCAGCCAATGGCTTGCCCTGTCGGGGTTCGACACCCAGACCTATCCCAGCGCCGAAGAAGCGCTGAAAGAGATAAATGCGGATTTTCCCGGTGTTGTGGTCAGTGACATCAAGATGCCCGGCATGGATGGCATGGCCTTCCTGAAACGGCTGATGACCATCGACAGTTCGCTGCCGGTCATCATGATCACCGGCCACGGCGATGTGCCCATGGCGGTCGAGGCAATGCGCGTGGGGGCGTATGATTTTCTTGAAAAACCGTTCAACCCCGACCGGATGACCGAACTGGCCAAGAAGGCCACAAACAAGCGGCGCCTCACCCTGGACAGCCGCGCCTTGCGCCGCGAATTGTCGGACGGCACGGGGATCATGCGCAAGGTGATCGGGTCGTCACAAGTGATGGAGCGGTTGCGCGAAGACATTCTGGACCTGGGGCAGGCCGATGGCCATGTTCTGATCGACGGTGAGACCGGCACGGGCAAGACACTGGTCGCCCATGCGCTGCACGCGGTGGGGGCGAAGGCAGGGCGCAAGTTCGTGCTGGCCTCTTGCGCCGGCTACGACCCCGACCAGATGGGCGCGCGGTTGTTCGGGGTGCCGGGCGGCGACAAGATGCCCCTGCTGGAAGAGGCGCGGGGCGGCACCCTGGTGCTTGAGGATATTGACGCGCTGGATCAGCCGTTGCAGGCCCGTCTGCTGGCCTGGATCAACGATCAGGGCAGCCCGGCGGAAACCCGGGTCGTGGCGATTTCGAACCTTCAGGAGCAGGGTAAAACCTGTGAAGACGTGCTGCGCCCCGATTTGTACTATCGGTTGGCGGCGATGAAGATCACGGTGCCGCCATTGCGCGCCCGCGGTGAGGACATTCTGACGCTGTTCGCACGGTTTTCCGAACAGTTCGCCGAGGAATACGGATGTAACGCGCCCGAGGTGTCAGCGCAGGAAGCGGCGCAGCTTTTGCAGGCGCCCTGGCCCGGCAATATCCGGCAACTGGTCAACGTGGCCGAACGCGCGGTGCTGCAAAACCGCCGCGGCACTGGCACGATTTCCAGCCTTCTGATGGCCGAGTCCGATGAGAACGGGCCGGGGATGACCACCGAGGGCAAGCCCCTGAAGGAATATGTCGAGGCATTCGAGCGGATGTTGATCGACAACACCATGC
>JAACVA010000219.1:4970-8062 GCA_009992615.1 Rhodobacterales bacterium | reverse complement strand
CGGGCCATGTCCACCAGTTGCAACGAGATGTCACGTTGCAGCGCCGAAGGCTTGCCGCCGCGTTTGCCCGCATAGACGTGGCGGGCCTGGGGGGCCCAGTCGAGAATCGCCGGTTCCACCAGCGCGTCATAGACCACCACATCGGCCTGGCGCAGGGCGTTCAACGCGTGCAGTGTCAGCAGCCCCGGATCGCCTGGTCCGGCACCGCAAAGCCACACCCAGCCGGGGTGCAGAGTGGGCCAGTCGTGGGCGGGCAGGGTGGGTGACTCGGTCATGCGGCGGTTATGGCGCGGTTTGCCGCCGGGTGCAAAGCCCTGTTGCGCGTTGAAACCAGCCGTTGGCGGCGCGGTCCTGGCGTTCTAAGGTGGCGCCATGCGAGGCCCACAGACCCGAGAATTGCGCCGTGGCTGGACCACGGGCGCCTGTGCCACCGCCGCCACCCGCGCGGCGCTGATCCGGCTTTGGACGGGCGGGTTTCCCGACAGCGTTTCGCTGATCCTGCCGCGGGGTGAAACGCCTGTCTGGACCCTGGCACACCGGGATGCGGGCGAAGGCTGGGCCGAGGCGGGCATCGTCAAGGATGCGGGCGATGATCCGGATGTGACCCATGGCTGTCTTGTGATCGCGCGGGTGCGGCCGCTGGCGCCCGGCGGGGGGGTGGTGTTTCGGGCCGGGCCGGGCGTGGGCAGCGTGACGCGTGAAGGTCTGCCCGTTGCGGTGGGCGAACCTGCGGTCAACCCGGTGCCCCGCCAGATGATGCGGGCCGAGGTCGAGTCGCTGGCCGCCGAATATGGCGAGGCGCCCGACATCGAGATCACCCTGTCGATTCCCGGCGGTGAAACGATTGCGCTGAAGACGTGGAACCCGCGTCTGGGCATTGCGGGTGGGCTGTCGGTGCTGGGCACCACGGGGGTGGTGCGGCCGTTTTCCTGTGCCGCCTGGATCGCCAGCATCCATCGCGGCATCGACGTGGCGCGGGCCGGGGGCCTTGTGCATGTCGCGGGCACCACCGGCGCCCAGAGCGAGGCGGCGGTGCAGCGGCTGTATGGTCTGCCCGATCATGCGATGCTGGACATGGGCGATTTCGTGGGCGGGCTGGTGAAATACCTGTGCCGCCACCCGGTTGCGCGGCTGACGATCGGTGGCGGACTGGCCAAGATGACGAAGCTGTCGCAAGGCGCGCGGGATTTGCATTCTGCCCGAAGCCAGGTCGATTTTTCGCGCCTTGCCCAAGTTTCTGGCACTCCAGAGGTGGCAAAGGCGCAAACCGTGCTACACTCGTATACCATTGTAGGCAGTCCTCTTGCGAGGGTCATTGCCCAAGAGGCGAAACGGGAACTGGATGGAATGGTGCTGAATACGGGAATCGTTGTGGACGTTGTTGTCTGCGACCGCGCTGGTGTGATCCTGGCACGGGCGGGCTGATGCGCCTTTTGTTGCTGGCGGGCACCATGGAAGCCCGTCAACTGGCCGGGGCGCTTGCCAATGAACCGCGCGTAACGGTGATCGCGTCATTGGCCGGGGCAACGCGCACGCCGCGGACCCTTGGTGTGGCAACGCGGATCGGCGGGTTCGGCGGC
Source organism: Rhodobacterales bacterium (assembly GCA_009992615.1). Classification (GTDB taxonomy): domain Bacteria; phylum Pseudomonadota; class Alphaproteobacteria; order Rhodobacterales; family Rhodobacteraceae; genus Oceaniglobus. The sequence goes on along the minus strand of JAACVA010000219.1, from coordinate 6,482 downwards.
GCCGAGGGGTTTGGCGATTTTCTGCAACGCGAGGGTATTCGCGCCGTTCTGGATGCCACGCACCCATTTGCGGCGGATATGTCGCACCGTTCGGCCCGGGTGTGTCACGATCTTGGGGTGCCCTATATGCAGTTTCTGCGCCCCGCGTGGATGCCTGCGCCGGGCGATCGCTGGACCTTTCTGAACACCGAGGAAGACGCAGCGCGCCATATTCCTGAAGGCGCGCGGGTGTTTGTGGCCACCGGCCGCCAGACGCTTCAGAGGTATGCCAACATGACCGGGCGATACATGATCTGCCGCCAGATCGAGCAGTCCGAGGGGCCATTCCCGCTGGACCAGGGGTATTTCCTGAACTCGCGGCCGCCTTTTTCGTTGGAAAGCGAAACGATCATGCTGCGCCGTCTCGAGATAGACTGGCTGCTGGTCAAGAACTCGGGGGGGCCGGCCAGCCGGGCAAAGCTGGACGCGGCGCGGCGGCTGAGCCTGCCCGTGGCGATGATCCGACGCCCTCTGCAACCCGAGGGGCCCAAGCTGGAAACCGTGGCGGCCGCCCTCGCCTGGGTCCGCCGCCAGATATGACTGTCGGGCGCATTCTGCACAGCGACGACGACATTGCCGAGGGCGCGGCCTGTCTCGCCCGGGTCGAGCCGCGCTTTGGCAGAGTCTGGGCGGTGACCGGGGCCTGGCCGTTGCGCCGCCGTGACGCCGGGTTTGCCACGCTGTTGCACAGCATCATCGGCCAGCAGGTCAGCGTTGCCTCGGCGGGGGCGCTGTGGGATCGGGTGATCGCGGCGGGGCTGGACGACCCCGCGCGCCTGGCGGCCGCAGATGATGCGGCTATGCGCGCCTGCGGATTTTCCCGGCCCAAGGCGCGCTATGCGCGGGCGCTTGCCTTGTCCGGATTCGATTTCGATGCGCTGTGCCACCAGCCTGATGATGTTGTGATCGCGCAGTTGCAGACATTGTTGGGAATTGGGCGGTGGACTGCGGAAATTTACGCTGGCTTTGCGCTGGGGCGGGCCGATGTGATTCCGGCGGGGGATCTGGCCCTGCAAGAGGCCGCGCGCCGGCTGTTCGATTTGCCCGCGCGCCCGAGCGATGCGCAATTGCGGGCCTTGGCCCAGCCTTGGTCGCCCTGGCGCGGCGTTGCGGCGCGCGGGCTTTGGGCCTATTACCAGCATGAAACATTCCGCGAGGGCATCAGGTGACAGGATCGGACATTCGGGTACTGAACAGCCGCAGGGCGGGCGCGCCCAAGGGTGAGGCGACGGCGCTGGTCGTGCTGTTGCACGGCTATGGCGCCGATGGGGCCGATCTTTTGGGCCTGTCCGATCCGCTGGGCCCGCTGATGCCGGGCGTGGCCTTTGTCGCGCCCGACGCGCCGGAACGGTGCGTGGGAAATCCGATGGGCTTTCAGTGGTTTCCGATTCCCTGGCTGGACGGGTCCAGTGAAGCCGAGGCCGCGACGGGGATGCACGCAGCGGTGGCCGATCTGAACGCCTGGCTCGATTC
>JAACVA010000219.1:1809-4905 GCA_009992615.1 Rhodobacterales bacterium | reverse complement strand
TGATGGCCTTGCATGTGGCACCGCGTCGCACCACCGAGGTGGCCGGGGTGGTTGGGTTTTCGGGCCGCCTGTTGCAGCCTGAAACGTTGATCTCTGAAGTGGTCAGCCGCGCGCCCGTGCTGTTGCTCCATGGCGATGCCGATCAGGTGGTGCCGCCCGAAAGCCTGCCGGCCGCCGCCGAGGCGTTGCAGGCGGCGGATATCGACGTATACGCCCATATCATGAAGGGCACCGCCCATGGTATTGCGCCTGACGGCTTATCGGTTGCACTGGCCTTCATGCGCGAACGCCTGGGGATGGAGCAGACCGGCTGAGGCGTTTCGCGGCGTGCGTCAGACAGTCGCCGCCACCGCCATGCTGTCACATCCGCGTCACGCTGCCGCGTTAGCCGTTATCCGGGGGCCGCTACAACGGGTGGGGCTTGCCAGTGGCGTTGTGCCAGATATAGTCCAATCAAATCCGGTGCGGCGGTCCGCCAATCATCTGGTCCGCACTGCCCCCGGGGCGGGAGACGTGACAGCGATGGACGGAGATTTCAGAACCAGTTTCGTACGAGAGCCGAGCAGCCTGCGCCATTGTCCCGCGCTGGTGCTGAACGCCGATTACCGGCCCTTGTCGTATTATCCGCTGTCCCTCTGGCCTTGGCAGGAGGCGGTCAAGGCGGCCTTTCTCGACCGGGTCGAAATCATCGCGGAATATGATGAGGTTGTCCGCTCGCCCAGTATGCAGATCCGCATTCCTTCGGTGGTGGTGCTGCGCGATTATGTGAAACCGCAGAAACGGGTGGCCTTTACCCGGTTCAACCTGTTCTTGCGCGACGAATTCTGTTGCCAGTATTGCGGTGCCAAGGGCGATCTGACCTTCGATCACGTTGTGCCCCGCGCCCGCGGCGGCATCACCAGCTGGCAAAATGTGGTCGCGGCCTGTTCGCGCTGCAATCTCAGGAAAGGCAGCCAGAGCCTGCGTCAGTCCGGCCTGTCCCTGACCCGCCCACCGCGCGAACCGGGGGCGGAAGAGTTGAAAAACATGGGCCGCCGCTTCCCCCCCAACCACCTGCACGACAGCTGGATTGATTTCCTGTACTGGGACGCGGAACTGGAGGCGTAACATTCTTTAACAGGCGGCTTGTAAAACGCATCATAAAAGCCACCACAGCGTGGGTTCTGATGCCAGAAGGGATGCAGAAGTTTCACATCCCCATGATTTCACGGGCTTGAAGCGTCAGATCCGGCAGCACTAAGCGCATGATGGACTGTTCGGTGCGACGAGAACGTATGTCGGCAAACCGTGGCGACCCACTGGCAGGTGTGGCTTGCAGTCGGTTCGGCGGTGTCGTGCTGCGGCGAATTGCACTTCTACAGCATACATCGAGGCTGACGGCAAAACTTGTCCGAACAAAGAAGAGGTACTGTAACCTAACGTCTGGAAATTCGCTCGAGTTGGGTGCGATAAGCGCGCTGTGTGGATCAGACCGGACCCCGGGCCAAGGGCAAGACGACCCGCGCAATCCGTATACGGGCCACCCGTTGACTGGGCTTGTATGATGGAAACCTACGAAGTTTATCCGTTGCGCTCCGCTGAGGGGGCCGGTCGTACACGCGCCGACAGCTTTTTGTTCGACGCAAATCCGACATGCCCCCAAGGGGCCGACTGTTTCCTGTGGGTTCTGCGTAGCGACGCATGCACCATCGTCATTGACACAGGCTATGATACTGATGAAGTACGGCGCCGGGGGCGCCAGATCCTGCAAGACCCGCTGGCCTGTCTGCGTGATTTCGGTGTGGACCGCGACATGGTCGAGACCGTGATCCTGACCCATCTGCATTATGATCCCGCAGGCGCGTTGCATCGGTTTCCAGCCGCGACATTTCACCTGCAAGTGGCCGAGATGGCCTGTGCTACTGGTCCCTGCATGTGCCACGGGGCGCTAAGCCATCCTTTCACGTCTGACCATGTCTGCGCTCTGGTCGCGAAGGTTTATTCTGGTCGGGTGGTGTTTCACGACGGCGACAGTCCGGTGGCGACCGGGGTCGAGGTTCTGGGGATCGGTGGGCACTCTCGCGGATTGCAGGCAGTTCGGGTTGCAACGTCGCGCGGTCCGGTGATCCTCGCGTCAAATGCGGCGCATTATTACGAGAATTATCCGAAGGGAAACTGATCCCGATTGTTGTCAATCCCGAAGCCATGCTGGCCCGACTTGCCCGGCTTGCCCCACCCGACCGTGTCATTCCAGGCCACGGCACCATGATATGTCAGGCTTGGCCGAGGATCGTCGGGACGGCCGCCGGGGCGGCATTTAATCGGCTTGATGTCGCGCCCCCGCCGTTGCTGGATGATCTTTTGGGTGGGACCGCATCGTGATCCTTGGCGCGATTGGGGATGACTTCACAGGCTCTTCGGACGCGGCAAACACTCTGGCGAAATCCGGTATGGACACTGTGCAGTATTGCGGTCTGCCCGACAGCCCTGTCTATCCGAATGTCGAAGCCGGTGTCATCGCGATCAAGATCCGCTTGATCCCTGCAGCGGATGCTGTGGCGCAGTATCTTGCTGCGCCTGAATGGTTGCGCGCCCAGGGATGTCAGCAGATCGTGTTCAAGAATTTCTCGACCTTCGACAGCACGGATGCAGGCAATATCTGTCCTGTAGCCGAAGCCTTGGCCAGGGAGGTGCTCTGCCTGCGGCACGGTTACAGGCTGTCGGAAGACGCGGTTGACCAAGCTTGCGACGAAACCTGCGGATGATCCAAGCAAAAACATGTGTGATGATTCCGACATGCTGAAGGCCTGCTCGCCACTGGTCCAACTGTAGCCGCAAATGCTGGTCATATTGAGGCGATCACCAGGCCCGCAGGTTAACCGAGCCGGATCAGACGTGCCAGGATGTCCGACCGATGAATTAGCCCTGCTATCCTCGCTCCATCACGCACTGGAAACACGCGGTGGGGCAGACGCAGAAACAATTCGGCCACCCTGATCAACTCGTCCTGCGCATCCACACTGACCACCTTACGGCTCATGTGGTCCGCGACGCTGCCTGACCATTCGCGATAGTAGCTGGCATGGAGGACCGGGCGGAAGCAGTCCTTCTGCGTCA
>JAACVA010000219.1:436-1717 GCA_009992615.1 Rhodobacterales bacterium | reverse complement strand
ACGATATTGCCGCCCAACGCGAGATCCTGCGGTTCAACCCGACCACCGTCACAACCGCCAACCGCGCGATTTCGTCGGACGAGCAGTTCTTCGTCTACACTCGCGAAGGCCCATCGGGCGAGACCAACGCGGTTCTCGTGCCGCTGCGCGAAGCGGTTTCCGGTGCCGCAACCGGCGCAGCACCCGAGCGGATCCTTACCTCCGTCCCGGCGGGCGAGACGATCCGCGTGGCCTTCGCCGAGACCTCGAACGAGATCACGGTCGTGACGTCCAATCTCGTCCGCCTGTACCTGCCCGACGGCACCCTCCAGCGCACCGTCGGCAACCGGCTTGGCGTCATGGCCGCCATGTCGCCGGTGGGCGGTGACCAAGGCATTTTGGTGCTGCGTGGCAACGGCGATATCGTGCTCTTCGACACGATCTTGGACCAGACCGTGACCGCGACGATCCCCGCGCGCGCCACCTATACCCGCTTCCGGTTGTCGGGGGACCTGCTCAGCTTCCTGCGCGCGAATGCGCAGACGTGGGACGTGGTGGACCTGTTGAGCGGCCGGATCACCGGCTCCGGCCCGGTTGGACAGGGCTACGAGGCGGCGGATGTGTCGATCTCGGCCGATGGTGCCACGATCTTCATCGGCGCGGTCGGTGCCATGCCCGCGCGCCTGCTGGACGTGGCGACGGGCGCGGAGCTGCAACAGTTCGGCGACGCGACCGAGGGCTATTTCAGCTTCGACAACCGCTACCTCGCCACCGGACAGGCCGAGACGTCAGAGGCGCAGATCTGGACCATGGACGCGACGGCGTCGCGCACCACCGACGCGCTTCTGCCCGGCTGCCCGATGCTGGATGCCTTGCCCGGCTCAACCTTCACCGGGCGCGATGTCTGGCTCGGCGAAGTCTCCGCGACCATCCGTGTCGGTGGACCGCATCTGTTCGTCTGCGACGGCATCCCCGGCGGCGGAGTCTACCCGTCCCTCAGCCCCACATTCGGCGCCGATTTCACCGCGATCAGCAGCTACCGCAACCTCACCTTCACCGTGGAGGCCGAGTGCGATTTCGTCGTGTTCGGCGTGGCGCCGGACGGGTTTCAGGCCTATCTCGACGACGCGGTCGAGGACGCGGACGGCACGGGCTACACCCGCGAGCTCCTGTCGCGAGACCTGCCGGGCATCTATCGCTTCTGGGTCGGATCGCCTGATCCGAACGTCGCCTGCGCTGGAACCTTCAGCGCCAGCATCACTCCGGATTGAGTTCTTCGCTGAACGGCCTCGGGCACGGGTG
>JAACVA010000219.1:0-173 GCA_009992615.1 Rhodobacterales bacterium | reverse complement strand
CCCCGGCACCGCGATCAGCACGATTTCCAAACGGACCAATCCGCCGAAATAGCCGTCCCAGACGCCCGCGATGACGCAGACCGTGCTGACCCAGACCGCGACCGCGATCGCGACCTTGGTCGGGAAGCGGCGCAGGATCAGGTAGATGGCCAGAAACGCGCCCATGCCGACCG
>JAACVA010000218.1 GCA_009992615.1 Rhodobacterales bacterium | reverse complement strand
CGATACCGCCGTGCTGCGGTTTCCGGTTTCGGTGTTCGCGCCGGTGCCGGGGGCGGCGTTTTCAGGCGTGGTGGCCCTGCCCGGATTTCTGGCAGGGACCGGATCACGCTATTACGATGATTATCTGGTACGGTTCGACGGCCCGGTCGTTGCACAGTTCCGCGCCGGGCGGCTGGTGGGGTTCGACGGTTCATCGGGCGATGTGGCGCGGGCGAGCCGGCACTATGACACCATCGCAGCGCGCTATGGCATCGACCGCAACATGGTGCATTCGTGGCACGCGGGCATCCACCCCGGTTGTGGTTTCGGCTGGGACGGCCTGACCCAAATGGAACGGTGGAGCGGCGTTGCCTTCGGCAACCCGCGCCTGTTGCACCTGCACACCTGCGGTGCCGACGCCCCCGGTGAAATCAGCTGGAACGTCATCGACCCGACGATCACACTCGACGGTGTGGCGCTCTGGCAGGATGGGGTGTTCCACCCTTCGCGCATTGCCGGTGGCGCCGAATTGATGGCTGACAACCCCGAGGTCGCGCGCCTGTTCCAAAACCCCGACCGGCGGATCGGCCTGCCCGCTATCGGGGCGCTTCAAACCGCCTGAACAGCATCGACAGACTGAAACAGATCACGAAATAGAACGCGGCCGTGGTGATCCAAGCCTCGAAAATCAGGCGGGTCGATGCCACCAGTTCTACCGTTTTATACGTTAGTTCCTGCACTGAAATCAGCGAGATGATTGAACTGTCCTTGATCAGCGTGATGAACTGGTTCGCCATCGGTGGCACCACCTTTTTCATCGCTTGCGGCAGGACGATGTATCGCATTTCCTGAAACCGGCCCATGCCGATACTGCGCGCCGCCTCGCGCTGGCCCTTCGGGATGCTCTGGATTCCGGCGCGCACGATTTCACCCACAAAGGCCGATTCGAACAACGCCAGAACAATCACCCCCGAGACAAGAGACGGAAACCGCCGCATGTCGCCAAAGAAGAATTCCCAGACCGCGGCGTTTTCGCTGCGCGCGATGTCGCGTGACCACCGGTTCAGGTTCAGCGCGTCGATCAGCTGTTGCGACAGGAAGAAAAAGAAGATGAACACGATCACAACCGGCGGGATATTGCGCAGCAATTCCAGATAGGTGCGCGCCAGCATCCGCACCGTCAGATTCTCGGCCGTCCGCGCAATGCCCAGGATCGTGCCCAGGATCAGCGCCAGCACCGAAGCATAGAGGCTGATCCGCACCGTGGCGATCAGCCCCTGCAAAAGAAGGTTGGCAAACCATTCCTGACGATCCTCACGATAGCGCAGGATGTAATCGGGAACAAGATGCCATCGCCAGTCATAGTTCAGCTTGCCCTCGATCGTGAATATGATCGTGCCGAAAAATGCGGCGAGCACCGCCGCGATCACATAATCCGGCCATCTCAGGCGTTTGATAAAGGGCAAGCTGTTGTTCCTTACTGGCTGACCTGATCGGCCCAGGCGTCACCTTTGAACCAGTAATCGTTGCGCGCCTGCAACCAGCCGGACCGCGTCTTGATGCCGATCCAGTTGTTGAAGAAGTTCAACGCATCCGGGTCGCCCTTGCGCAGCGCAAAGGATTCGCCCGTGGCCAGGAATGTCTGGTCGAACGGCACCGACAACGTGTCGGGATAGCGGCGCGCCTCGGTGCTGGGGGTGGGGTCGGATGCCATGGTGGCATGGGCGTTGCCATTCAACACCTCTTGGGTGCTGGCACCGTCTTCGTCGAACAACAGCAGCGTCGCCTCGGGAAACAGCGTGGCGATCACATTGGCCGGGGTGGCGCCACGGCGGGCGGCGAATGTCACGTCGGGGCTGTTGTAATCCTCCAGCGTGAAGCCTTCGGTCATGGCTGTGTTGGCCAGGATCGTGACGCCCGAAAAGGCGTAGGGTTCGGTAAAGTTCACGGTCAGGTTGCGCGCCGGGGTGATCGACATGCCGGAAATGATCACGTCGAAATTGCCCGACACCAGCGCCGGAATGATGCCATCCCATGCCGTCGGCACGAATTCGACATCCACGCCCATGTCTTCGGCCAGGGCGCGGCCTACGTCCAGTTCAAATCCGATCAGTTCGCCGTTGATGTCGCGCATCGACCAGGGGGTGAACAGCGACAGGCCGATGCGGATCACACCCTCTTCCTTGATCTTCTCGATCACCGATTCCTGGGTCAGCGCCTGTGTGGTCTGCGCCGGCGCGGCCAGGGTTGTGGCGGCCAGGGCGGCAAAGGCCAGGCCAATCGTTCTGCGTGTAAACATGGGGAATCTCCCTTGGGGTTGGTTATTGATGAACGGCATAGCGTTTTTCCAGATGTGCGACGCCGATGGACAGGGCCACCGTCACCACCAGATACACGGCGGCCACGGTGAACCAGATTTCGAAACTCATGAAAGTATCGGAAATGATGTTGCGCCCCACCGTGGTCAGTTCGGCCACGGCAATCACACTGACAATGGCGCTGGATTTGATCAGCGCCACCATTTCACCGGTCAGCGGCGGCAGCATGAAGCGCACGGATTGCGGCAGGATGATCCAGCGGTATGCCTGGGCGCGGGTCATGCCGATACTGTCCGCAGCCTCCCACTGGCCCTTGGCCACGGCGTTGATCCCGGCACGGAAGATTTCCGATACCAGAGCCGCGTGGAATACCCCCAGCGTCAGCACCGAGGCGGCCCAGCGATCCAACCCGAAAATCGGTCCGAGCACATAGTAGAACAGGTACAACAACACCAGCAGCGGAATGTTGCGGATCAGCTCCAGAAACCCCACCGCCACCGCCTTGCCCATCACCAGCCCTGACAGCCGCAGCAGCGCCACCACCAGCCCCATAACTGTGGCCAGCACGAAGGACACGACCGACAAACCGATGGTCGCCACAAGGCCCACCATGATCTCGCCCCACTGGAAACCGTCGTCGGTGAAGGTGAACAGGTATTTCGGCACCTGATACCATTGCCAGTTATAGCCCATCCGCTGTGCACCCACATAGGACGACCAGCAGATCACGCCGACGATCACAACGTACATACCCACCGCCACCGGGCGCAGGTTCAGGACGCGCGACAGGGTCATCGGGCGGGGCTTCACCTAATGCTCCAGGATCTGATCGAGGAACAGCCGCGCCCGCGCACTTTTTGGCGCGGTGAAAAAGATGTCGGGCGGCGCGGTTTCCACGATCTGGCCGGATTCCATGAACACCATCGTATCGGCCACCTTGCGGGCGAAGCCCATTTCGTGGGTCACGACAACCATCGTCATGCCGGTGCCCGCCAGTTCGATCATGACGTCCAGCACCTCACCGATCATTTCCGGGTCCAGTGCCGATGTGGGTTCATCAAACAGCATCACCCGCGGCTCCATGCACAGCGACCGGGCGATCGCCACGCGCTGTTGCTGGCCGCCAGACAGTTGCGCCGGATATTTGTCGGCCTGCTCGGGGATATGAACCCGGTCGAGATATTTGCGGGCTGTCGTCTCGGCCTGGGCTTTCGACAGCCTGCGCACCTTGATCGGGCCGATGGTCAGGTTTTCCAGAACAGTGAGATGCGGAAACAGATTGAACTGTTGAAACACCATGCCGACATGCTGGCGCAATGCCCGAATTTTAGGCGAACCGTCATACAATTCTAAGCCTTCCACTGTCAAACGCCCGGCGTCATGGCTCTCCAAACCGTTGAAACAGCGGATCAGCGTTGATTTGCCCGAACCCGACGGTCCGCAGACAACCATCTTCTGGCCCTGCCATACGGTCAGACTGACATTGTTCAAGGCTTTGAAATCTCCATAGAATTTGTCAATTCCGTCGGCCTTGATAATGATTTCGCCGGTCATGGTCTGCCTTGTCCGTATTCTCTAGCATCCATGATAGGGCGTTTTCGCGGCGCGCAAAGGATTGATGCGCCTGTTGTAGGGCTATGCTGGCAGCGACCGCAGGCCCGGCTGTCTGTCCCGGCACCTGATGGGTTTGGCGGGCTGAGCTTTGCAGACATGCCTGTCCGGATCGCGCGCCGCCCTCAGCGATCCAGAAATCCTTGCACCGCCGCCTCGAACTCGCGTGGTTTTTCGGCGTGCAGCCAATGGTGTGCGCCGGGGATTTTGGCGAAGCGGGCCTTGGGAAACAGGGCGCGGATGCGGTCGCGGTGTGCGGGCAGAACATAATCCGACAGCGCGCCGGTGAGAAACAGAACCTCGCCCTGAAACACCGCCGAAACCTCGGGAAAGCTCAGGATATGGGGCATCTGATCGGCCAACGCCTCAAGGTTCAGCCGCCAGCGGTGCCCTGCCACGTCCAGCGATTGCAGCAGGAACGCCCGTATCCCGGCATCGGGTACGGCATCGGTCAGGGCGGCGTCGGCCTCGCCCCGGCGGGTGATGCCTGACAGATCCAGCGCACGCATGGCGTCCACCAGGTGCATCTGGGTGTGGCCATAGGGCACTGGCGCGATGTCGGCGACGATCAGGCGGCGCACCCGGTCGGGGTGGCGCAGGGCCAGAACCATCGCCGCCTTGCCGCCCATGGAATGGCCCAGCACGTCACAGGGCGTGTCGATCATCCCCGCCAGATCAGCGGCCAGGTCGCCGTAGCTGTGGGACGCATTCCAGAACGACTCTCCATGGTTGCGCATGTCGGGCACGATCACCCGGCGCGTTTCGGCCAGATGGCGCGCAATCACCCCCCAGTTGCGTGCCGAGCCGAACAGCCCATGGGCGATCAGCAGATCGGGGCGATCGGTTGGGGTGCCATGGGTGATGGTGTTCAACATGGTCCCTTGTAACGCATGTAGATTATCCCGGCCACAGGGGATTGAGCGAATCGGTCTGCCCGGTTAACCGAAATCATCCGGGGGGATTGGCATGACACCACAACAGCAGGCACAGGACATCGCCGATCTGATCGGCGCACGATTGGGCATCGGTGGGCGGACGCTGGATGCCAAGGTCAGGAAGGCGGGGCGTCTGTTGCCCCGGCGCATCCGCAGCGAGGCGCAGGCGCTGGCTGACGCGGCGCAATTGTCGGGCCACCCCAAGCTGGCCCGGATGATCGACGCCAAGGCGCAGACACGCGCCTATCGCGACTGCAAGCGGTTTCTCGAAAAGATCGACGGAACCGAACGGTTTGTCCGCTATGCCGTGGGTCTGATCACCGTCAACGCATTCCATTTCCTTGTGATCGCGGTGGCCCTGATCGCCATTCTGGTCTGGCGCGGGTATTTGTGACCCTGCGCCGGTAAATGCCGCAGAGACCTGAAAAGGGGGCAAAGGCCCCCTTGACCAGTGCCGGAATGGCGGGCTTCAAAGCCCCGGATAGATCGGAAAGCGCGCGCACAGCGCCTCGACCTCGGCCTTCACCTTGGCCTCGACTGCCGCATTGCCCGTCTCGCCGTTTGCGGCCAGCCCATCCACCACCTCGACGATCCAGTCGGCGATCTGGGTGAATTCCGGCGTGCCGAACCCCCGTGTCGTCCCGGCGGGCGAGCCGAGGCGGATGCCGCTGGTCACCGTCGGTTTTTCGTCGTCGAACGGGATGCCGTTCTTGTTGCAGGTGATGTTCGCCCGTCCCAGAGCCTTTTCTGTGGCGTTGCCCTTGACGCCCTTGGGCCGCAGATCGACCAGCAGAACATGGGTGTCGGTGCCGCCGGTCACGATGTCGAGGCCCCCGGCCATCAGCCGCGCGGCCAGTGTCTGGGCATTGGCGATCACCTGTTGCTGATACAGCTTGAACTCGGGGCGCAGCGCCTCGCCAAAGGCCACGGCCTTGGCAGCGATCACATGCATCAGCGGGCCGCCCTGAATGCCCGGAAAGATCGCCGAGTTGAATTTCTTGGCCAGCGCTTCGTCATTCGTCAGGATCATCCCGCCGCGCGGACCGCGCAGCGTCTTGTGTGTCGTGGTGGTGGCGACATGGGCATGAGGGAAGGGCGAGGGGTGTTCGCCCGCCGCCACAAGACCCGCGAAATGCGCCATGTCAACGTGCAGCCATGCGCCCACTATATCGGCGATTTCCCGCATCCGGACGAAATTCACCTGACGGGGGATGGCCGACCCCCCGGCGATGATCATCTTTGGCTGGTGCTCCTTGGCCAGCGCTTCAACCTGATCGTAGTCCAGCTCCAGGGTATCGCGGCGCACACCGTATTGCACGGCGTTGAACCATTTGCCCGACTGGTTCGGCTTGGCGCCGTGGGTCAGGTGGCCGCCGGCGTCCAGCGACATGCCCAGAATGGTGTCGCCCGGTTGCAGCAGGGCGGTGAACACCCCTTGGTTGGCCTGCGATCCCGAATTCGGCTGGACGTTGGCAAAGCCGCAGCCAAACAGCTGACAGGCCCGTTCGATCGCCAGTTCCTCGGCGATATCTACATAGTCACAGCCGCCGTAATAGCGTTTGCCGGGGTATCCTTCGGCGTATTTGTTCGTCATCACGCTGCCTTGGGCCTGCATCACCGCGCGCGACACGATGTTTTCCGAGGCGATCAGCTCGATCTCGGTCTGTTGGCGGTGTAATTCTTTGCCGATGGCGCCAAAGATCGCGGGGTCGCGGCTGGCCAGATCCTTGGTGAAAAAACCGGTGTCTTTGTGCGGGGCGTTCATCGCATGGCTCCTGGGCTGTGTGTTGGTTCAGCGGGGTATACGGCAGGACATGACGCCAAGAAAGCCCACAAAACGCCCTCAAGCCGCGGCATCACGCCCATCTGTTGCCGATGGTGGTCTTGTGTTTCGCCGCCGCTGCCGCCAACGTGCGCCGGGATCAGGGAGAAGACCATGCGCAAGATCGCCTTCGCGGCCAGTTCCGCCCCATTGGCGCAAGAGGCGCTGGTGCGGCTGGGCGGATTGTATGGCAACGTGCCCCCGGCCCAGGCGGCTGTGATCGTGGCGCTGGGCGGTGACGGGTTCATGTTGCAGACGCTGCATGGCAACCGTGATCTGGATGTGCCGGTCTATGGGATGAACCGGGGCACCATCGGGTTCATGATGAACGAATACTCCGAGGCGGATCTGCCCGCCCGCCTGGGCGAAGCCGAGGAAGAGGTGATTCACCCGCTGAGCATGTCTGCCGTCAGTTGCGATGGTACCCGTCACCATGCCCTGGCGATCAACGAAGTGTCGCTGCTGCGCGCCGGGCCGCAGGCGGCCAAGCTGCGGATCAGTGTCGATGGCCGGGTCCGGCTGGAAGAGTTGGTGTGCGACGGTGCGCTGGTGTCCACGCCCGCCGGCTCCACCGCCTATAACTATTCCGCCCATGGGCCGATCCTGCCCATCGGTGCCGATGTTCTGGCGTTGACGGCGGTGGCGGCGTTTCGGCCCCGGCGCTGGCGCGGGGCGCTGGTGCCCTCTGGGTCGGTGGTGCGGATTGATGTTCTTGAGCCCGACAAGCGCCCGGTGATGGCCGATGCCGATAGCCGCGATTCGGTGCGCGATCTGGCCAGTGTGGAAATCCGCAGCGAAAAGGCTGTGCGCCACCGGCTGTTGTTCGATCCCGGTCACGGGCTTGAAGAGCGTCTGACCCGCGAACAATTCGTATAAGGAGCCTGCCATTGAAACCGCTGAAAACCACTGCGGCCGCCATGGTCGCCGCCGCCCGTGCCCGCATCCGCGAGGTGGACACAGCCGAGGCCATCGCCATGGCCGCCAACCCTGATGTGGTGATCGTCGACATCCGCGATCCGCGTGAACGCGACCGTACCGGTTTCATCCCGGGCAGCGTCCACGCGCCGCGCGGCATGATCGAGTTCTGGGTCGATCCCGACAGCCCCTATCACAAACCGGTCTTCGCCCAGGACAAGACCTTTCTGTTCCACTGCGCCTCGGGCTGGCGGTCGGCGCTGACGGTGGCGATGTTGCAGGACATGGGATTCGACGCCGCCCACCTGAAAGACGGGTTTTCGGATTGGCAGGCCGCAGGTGGCCCGGTCGAACACCACGCGCCCAAAGGCTGAGGCACGCGCCGGCGAGGATGCAGGTTGCGGGGCGCACCCCCCTGAATCGCTTTAATTCAGATGGATAGGTGATTGATAGCTGATAACAATCGGCCGGCTATCGCATGG
>JAACVA010000217.1 GCA_009992615.1 Rhodobacterales bacterium | reverse complement strand
GCCGTGGATCACCCGCACCGACATGGTGACCGGAGTGTGATCGGACAGCACCGAAACCGGCAGGTCAACCGTGCGCCGTTCGCCCGGCGCCAGGGTCACGCCGCCGAATGCAAAGCCGTCGCGCCCTGTCATCCCTTGCCGGTCGTCTTTGTCTTGCCGGGGCGGGCGTTCTTTTCGATGAAATCGATGATCTTGCCCGCGATGTCGATTCCTGTCGCCTTTTCCACGCCTTCAAGGCCGGGGGATGAATTCACCTCCATCACCACCGGCCCGTGATTGGCGCGCAGCATGTCGACGCCACAGACGTTCAGCCCCATGGATTTGGCGGCGCGGATTGCGGTGGCGCGTTCTTCGGGGCTGATCTTGATCGACTGGGCGCTGCCGCCGCGATGCAGGTTGGACCGGAACTCGCCCTCGGCGCCGGTGCGCTTCATGGCGGCAATCACCTTGCCGCCGATCACAAGGGCGCGGATGTCGGTGCCGCCGGCCTCTTTGATGAATTCCTGCACCATGATGTTGACGTTGGCGCCACGAAACGCCTCGATCACCGATTTCGCGCTGCGGTCGGTGTCGGCCAGCACCACGCCGATGCCTTGGGTGCCCTCCAACAGCTTGATCACTGTCGGCGCCCCCCCAGCCAGTTTCAGCACCTCTTCGGTTTGCTTCGGGTCGTGGGCAAAGGTGGTGACCGGCAGGCCGATGCCGTCGCGCGCCATCAGTTGCATTGAGCGCAGCTTGTCGCGCGACCGCCCGATGGCGACCGATTCGTTCAGCGGAAACACGCCCTGCATCTCGAACTGGCGCAGCACGGCCAGGCCATAAAACGTGATCGAGGCGCCAATCCGCGGGATCACCGCGTCATATTCCGGCAGCTTGGCCCCGTTGTAATAGATTTCTGGCCGCCGCGAGGCGATGTTCATGTAACAGCCCAGCGTCTTGATGATGTCAAACTGGTGCCCCCGCGCTTCGGCCACGTCCTTGAGGCGTTGATGGGAATACAGGGTGGCGTTCTGCGCCATCATCGCGATTTTCATGGGCTGTCCGTCTCCATTTCGGGGTTGCCGCATCATGGCTGCACGGCGCGCGATTTGCCAGCCCCCTCAATCGGGGATCAGACGGCGCCCGGCAGCGGAGATTTGACACGCAATCCGCCACGGGCCACAAGGAAAGCCGACATCACAGGAGGCCCTGATGACCTATCACCCCGATCCCGCCCGTTATGACCGCATGACCTATCGGCGCTGTGGTGCCACGGGGCTGCACCTGCCCGCGGTGTCCCTCGGGCTGTGGCACAATTTCGGCGAGGATACGCCGCATGAAACCAAGCGGGCGATCTGCCGTACGGCATTTGACCACGGCATCACCCATTTCGATCTGGCCAACAACTATGGTCCGCCCCCCGGTTCGGCGGAAACCGCGTTTGGTGAAATCCTGCGCACCGATCTGGCCGGGTATCGGGACGAACTGGTGATTTCGTCCAAGGCCGGGTATCGCATGTGGGACGGACCCTATGGCGAGTGGGGGTCGCGGAAATACCTGATCTCGTCCTGCGACGCCTCGCTGAAGCGGATGGGGCTGGATTATGTCGACATCTTCTATTCCCACCGGTTTGATCCCGATACGCCGCTGGAGGAAACCATGGGCGCGCTGGATCACATCGTGCGGTCCGGGCGGGCACTTTATGTCGGTATTTCCTCCTATAACTCGGATCGTACCCGCCAGGCTGCGAAGATCCTGAAACAGCTTGGCACGCCCTGCGTGATCCACCAGCCCAGCTACAACATCCTGAACCGCTGGGTTGAACGCGACGGGTTGAAGGGCACGCTGGCCGATCTGGGCATCGGTTCGATCGCCTTCACGCCACTGGCCCAGGGGATGCTGACCAAGAAATATCTCGGCGGTATCCCCCAAGGCAGCCGCGCCACCCAAGGCAAATCCCTGCGCGAAGGGATGATTACCGAAAGTGCCATTGCCAGCATTCGAAAACTGAACGCGATCGCGGAAAGCCGCGGCCAGACATTGGCCCAGATGGCAATTGCCTGGGTGCTGCGCGATGGCGGCATCACCACGGCGCTCATTGGTGCCAGCAAGCCCGAGCAGGTAACAGACTGTGCCGGGGCTGTTGGCAATCTCAGCTTCACCGCCGAAGAACTGGCACAGATCGACGCCGTGGCGCAGGAAGAAGACATCAATCTCTGGGCCCGTTCCAGCGAAGAAGTCTGAACCGCGCCGGTGTTTCTTCTTTGTAAAAATACTCCCGCCGGAGGCATCCCGGCCTCGGGTGCCTTTCCGGCGGTTTGCCGGTAATGGGCCATGGCCCCGGTTTTCCCGTTGCGCGGGCGGGGCAGGCGGTGGGCCTGTTGGGTGGCAGCTTTGATCCACCGCACGCGGGCCATGCCCATATCACCCGCGAGGCGCTGAAACGGTTTGGCCTTGATCAGGTGTGGTGGCTGGTCAGTCCGGGCAACCCACTGAAACAAAAGGGGCCGGCGCCCATGGCACGGCGGCTTGCGGCAGCGCGTGCGGTGATGGATCATCCGCGGGTGCAGATGACCGACATCGAAACGCGGATTGGCACGCGGTATACTGCGGCCACCCTCAAGCGGCTTGGTGCGCTCTATCCCGGTGTTCGGTTCGTCTGGCTTATGGGGGCGGACAATCTGGCCGGGTTTCACCACTGGGACCAATGGCAATGGATCATGGCAACGGTGCCTGTGGGGGTTCTGGCCCGTCCCGGACAGCGGATTTCGGCGCGCACCTCGGTGGCGGCGGCGCGGTTCGAGAGGTTTCGCTTGCCGGGGCGACAGTCACAGCTTTTGGGGCGGACTGCGGCGCCGGTTTGGTGTTTCGTCAACATACCCATGAACACGGCGTCTTCCAGTGCGATTCGCGCCAGCGGTGCCTGGGGTGAGTGAGACGTGATCGGGTTCGGGGTTGCGGGTCGCGCAAGCAGGCGTTTAACTGCACCGCGCGTGGGCCCCTGCCGGGGCTGACAAGCCATTGACCGGGGGATATTGTAGTGCGCGTAACACGACGGGGCGTTTTGGGCGGGCTGTTGGCCAGCGGCGCAACCCCGCTGTTGGCCGATGCCCCCCTGACATCGATCCGGCCGGCCCCGCGTGCGGCGGACCTGTTCAAGCGGGCGGTCATCTCGGCGCAGGCGTTGGTCGAGCAGGCCCGACTGGGCGGCGAAGTGGGTTTTGCCGTGGCCGACATGCGCACCGGTACGATCCTTGAATCCCGCGCGCCGGCTCTTGGTTTGGCCCCTGCCAGCACGGCCAAGACGATGACATCGCTGTATGCGCTGGATGCGCTGGGTATCGACCATCGGTTTGAGACACGTCTGGTGGCCACCGGACCGGTCACGGCAGGGCGGCTGGAGGGCGATCTGATCCTTGCGGGCGGCGGCGATCCAACTCTGGACACCGACGCCTTGGCCGATATGGCGATGCAATTGAAACAGGTCGGTCTGCGCGAGATTTCGGGCCGTTTCCTGGTGGCGGACGGCGCCCTGCCGCTGTTGCGTGACATCGACGCGGATCAGCCAGACCATGTGGGATACAATCCGGCGGTGGGGGGGCTGAACCTGAACTTCAATCGGGTGCATTTCGAATGGCGTCGCGAGGCTGGCAAGTATCGGGTGACGATGGATGCGCGTTCAGACAGATACCGCCCCGAGGTTACGATGGCGCAGATGCGGGTGATTGACCGGACGCTGCCGGTGTACACTTATGCCGATGACGATGGGCGGGATGCGTGGACCGTTGCGCGCGGGGCGCTGGGCACGGGGGGGGCGCGATGGCTGCCGGTGCGCCGTCCGGCGCTATATGCCGGTGAGGTGTTCCAGACATTTGCCCGCGCGCAGGGCATCGCCCTGAACGGGGATGTGGGCCGGACTGACAGCTTTGCCGGCACAACGCTTGTGCGCCATAACAGCGCTGCATTGCCCGAGATATTGCGGGACATGCTGCGCTATTCCACCAACCTGACCGCCGAGGTCGTGGGCATGACGGCCAGCGTCCGGCGCGGTGGACCCGTGTCGGGGCTGGCCGAAAGTGCCGCCAGGATGAACGCTTGGCTGGCCGACAGGGGGTTGGCCCCCGGTGCGGCGTTTGTCGATCATTCCGGGCTGAGCGGCACGTCACGGATGTCGGCGGGCGACATGGCGCAGGCCATGGTGGCGGCTGGGCAAGGCGGAATCTTGCGCGGGCTGCTGCGCACCTATCCAATGGAAAACCGCCCCGAAACACCCGTGCAGGCCAAGACAGGCACGTTGAATTTCGTTTCTGCGCTGACCGGGTTCGTTGCATCTCCGGGCAATACCGACCTGGCATTTGCGATTTTTTGTGCTGATTCGCCGCGCCGTGCCGCCGTGCCCCTGACCGACCGGGAAAGCCCACCGGGCGGTGCCGCCTGGACGCGCCGCGCACGCACCCTGCAATGGGCGCTGCTGGAGCGTTGGTCGACACTTTACACCGCCTGACGCGGGCTTGATTGTACAGGATTGAACCACCGCTTGCCCGATGGTGGACGCTGCTGCGCGGGATTATAACGTAGTGTGGCGGGCCCGTGCGCCGCGTTCGATGGCGGCGGCGTGCAAACGGTCGACGTTCAGTTCATAGCGGATTTCTTCCAGCAGGCGCAGTTCGGGTTCTTCGATGTGGCCATCTGCTGCGGCAACATCACAGGCCATGGCATAGGCGGTTTCGAACAGCTTTTCCGGCAGGCTGTCGCGGACGAGCCCGAACAGGGCGTCCAGCCCATCTTCTTCGGCGAACAGATCGAATACGATTTCAGAGACTTGCCGGATCCGATCCTGATCGAAATCGGCAAACACCGGCAGGTGGTTGACGATGCGTTCGATCGTCAGCAATTCGGTCGTCTTGATCGACTCATCCGAGACACAGATCGCGATCATCACCGCGACGAGGCAATCCTGGGGGCTGAGCGAATGGGAAATGTCTGTCACGGTCTGTCCTGTCCTGTGATGTTGCGGTGCAGAATATTGACGCGACAGCGCCAGAGCAATAGGGGTTGGCGGCCGCCCGATCCGGGGCCGTTTGAGGAGTATAGCATATGTCGACCTTGCGCGATGCGGCAATGACATCGAAGGCCTGGCCCTTTGAAGAGGCGCGCGCGCTGTTGAAACGCTATGAGAAGGCGCCGCCGGAAAAGGGATTTGTCCTGTTCGAGACCGGCTATGGGCCATCGGGGCTGCCGCATATCGGCACTTTCGGTGAGGTAGCGCGCACGACGATGATCCGCAGGGCGTTCGAAGTGATTTCCGACATCCCGACGCGGCTGATCTGTTTTTCCGATGATCTGGACGGGATGCGCAAGGTGCCGGGCAACGTGCCCAACCCCGAGGCGCTGAAGGAACACCTGCAAAGGCCACTGACATCGGTGCCCGATCCTTTCGGCACCCACGACAGTTTCGGTGGTCACAACAACGCCATGCTGCGGCGGTTTCTGGATACCTTCGGGTTCGAATATGAATTTTATTCGGCGACCGAATTCTATCGCTCGGGGCAATTCGACGACGTTCTGTTGCGCGCCGCCGAACGCTATGACGCGATCATGCAGGTGATGCTGGCCAGTTTGCGGGACGAGCGGCAGCAGACCTATTCGTGTTTCCTGCCGATCCACCCGGAAACCGGCCGGGTTCTGTATGTGCCGATGAAGAATGTCGATGGCGTGCGTGGTGAAATCACCTTTGACGACGAAACCGGGCGGGAATGGACGCTGCCGGTGACGGGTGGCAATGTGAAACTGCAATGGAAACCGGACTTTGGCGCGCGCTGGGCGGCGCTTGACGTTGATTTCGAGATGTATGGCAAGGATCATTCGACCAATACCCCAATCTATGACCGGATCTGCGAGATTCTGGGCGGACGCAAGCCGCACCATTTCACTTATGAATTGTTTCTGGACGACAAGGGCCAGAAAATTTCAAAATCTTCCGGCAACGGTTTGAGCATTGATGAATGGCTGACCTATGCCAGCACGGAATCACTGTCGTATTTCATGTATCTCAAGCCGAAAACCGCCAAGCGGATGTATTTCGACGTGATCCCGAAAGCCATGGATGAATATCACCAGCAATTGCGCGCTTATCCCGATCAGGATGCGGCAGCACGCTGCAACAACCCGGTATTTCACATCCATGGCACCAATGTTCCGGTGTCCACCATGGTGGTGCCGTTTGCGATGCTGCTGAACCTTGCCAGCGTTTCTGCGGCCGAGGACAAGGCAACGCTGTGGGGCTTCATACGCCGCTATGCGCCCGACGCCACGCCCGAAACGAACGCCGATCTGGATGCTGCGGCGGGGTTTGCCGTGCGCTATTACAACGATTTCGTGAAGCCCACCAAGGTGTTCCGCCAGCCCGAGCCGCGCGAGAGGCTGGCGCTGGAACAGGTGGTGGGAAATCTCAAGGCCTGGGAGGGCGGGTTGGACGCCGAAGCCTTGCAAAGCATGATCTTTGCCGTCGGCAAAGAGCATGGGTTCGAGCCGCTGCGCGACTGGTTCACGGCGCTGTACGAGGTTCTGCTGGGCGCGTCGCAGGGGCCGCGATTTGGTGGGTTCATCGCGCTTTATGGCGTGGATGAGACGATCGCGCTGATCGAAGGCGCGCTGCGGGGCGATCTGGCCGGTTGAGGCGCGATTTTCGAACGGTGGGGTGAAACTTTTCCGGCCTGCTCTATGTCTTCCTGCATACTTAACCGGAGGAGCGGCAGGGATGGGTCGGATAATCCTGATTTTGACGATGGTTCTGGGCCTGGCCGGGATGGCCCGTGCGCAAGCCGAAATGATACCGGACCGCGCCATTGAAGGCGTGATTCAAGGTCAGATCGACGCCTTTCTGGCGGACGATTTTGCTACTGCATTTGAATATGCCTCGCCCAACATCAAGATGATCTTTGGATCGGTCGACCGATTTGCCGCCATGGTGCGGCAAGGCTATCCCATGGTGTACCGGCCCCGCGCGGTGACGTTCCTTGAACTGCGCGAAATCGACGGTGATTTGTGGCAAAAGGTGTTGGTGCGCGATGCGGCGGGCGTCTATCACGCGCTCGACTATCAGATGATACAGACCGAAACCGATTGGCAGATCAATGGTGTACAGCTTTTGCAGGCACCGCAGCTCGGGGCCTGAGGGCCAGCCTGCGTACGCTGCCGTAGGTGGCGGTTAAGCCGCTGCTGTTAGCCCTTTGCGCCAAGATCACGACCCCAACAGCGCGAGACATCCGATGGCATTCGCACCGTGGGATTTTTCCGTGGCGTTGTGATCAACCGATGGCGCATGGAAAGGGTCTGCGATGAACAAAGCGATTACCGATGGATTGGTGCTGACACCGCCGCCGTTCACGAACGGGTTGAATGTCTGGTCCAGCGAAAATGGAACCCCCGGTTCGGCCACATACAATGGGGCAGCGAATGTGGCGGTGGTGCCGGCCGATCAGGATTTCGGCGGCGCGCTTGAACTGCTGAAAACGCAATCGACGCAAAAGCTGCGCTATACCGGGGAAACGCCGATCCTGCCGGGGTGCTATTTGCAGATCAAGGCGCGGGTAAAGGCGGTTTCGGGCAATCTGCCCGCCGTGCGGATCGCGGCTTGGGCCGGCGGGGCAGGGGGGGCCGCAGTGACCGGGGTGATGATGACCGGCCCGTCGCGGCAATTGACCAGTTACGGCCAGGTGGTTGAGGTCAGCGCCATTGTCGGCGTGGGCGCACGCAATGGGGTGGACATGGTTTGGGGGCGGTCGGCGCTGTATGGGCATTTCGGTCTGGATCTGACCGGGCCGAACGGCGGCGTGGTGCGGATCGACGACATTGAAATCGAGGACATCACCAGCGCCTTTTTGCGCGGGATGATGGATTGGGTCGATGTACGCGATTATGGCGCAATGGGCGATGGCACGACGGATGACAGTGCTGCCTTTGCTGCCGCAGATGCGGCCGCGAACGGACGCGATGTTCTGGTGCCCGAGGGCAACTTCCGGCTGAACAGTGATGTCACCCTGGCCAACACCACGCGGTTCGTGGGCAGCGTTACCATGCCGGTGAACC
>JAACVA010000216.1 GCA_009992615.1 Rhodobacterales bacterium | reverse complement strand
AGATCCTTGACCTTGCTTGCCGTTGCCTCGGCGGTGATGCCCAGCTTTTCGAACAGGATTTCGGCCGGGGCCGAGGCGCCGAAATCGTGCATCCCGATGAAACCGGCCTTTTCGCGGCGGCCCCGCTCGCCAAACAGCCAGCGGTCCCAGCCGAACCGGATGCCGGCCTCGATCGCCACGCGCACCGGACCTGCGGGCAGAACCTTTCGGCGATAGGCTTCGTCCTGTTCCTCGAACAGCTCCCAGCAGGGAAAGGACACGACGCGCGTGCCGATACCGACGCTTTGCAGCAGATCGCGCGCGGCAAGCGCCACCGACACTTCGCTGCCTGTGGCCATCAGGATCGCCTGACGTTTGCCCGTCGCCTCGGCCAGAACATAGGCACCGCGGGCGGTCAGGTTGTTGGCCTTGTGCTCTGTGCGCACCGTGGGCAAGTTCTGGCGCGACAGGCACAGCACCGATGGCGTGCGCGTGGCGGTCAGGGCCAGTTCCCATGCCTCGGCGGTTTCAATGCTGTCGGCCGGGCGGAACACATGGGTGTTGGGGGTGGCCCGCAGCATCGCCAGGTGTTCGACAGGCTGGTGCGTCGGGCCATCCTCGCCCAGGCCGATCGAATCGTGGGTCATCACATAGATCACCGGCGCGCCCATCAGCGCCGACAGGCGCATCGCACCGCGCGCATAATCGGTGAAACACATGAAGGTGCCGCCATAGGGCCGCACTCCGCCGTGCAGCACAATGCCGTTCATTGCCGCCGCCATGCCATGTTCGCGGATGCCGTAATAGATGTATCGCCCATCGCGGCTGTCGGGCGCAAAGGTGCCGAGGCCCTTGGTCAGGGTGTTGTTGCTGCCGGTCAGGTCGGCCGACCCGCCCAGGGTTTCGGGCATGATCGGATTGACCACCTCAAGCACCATCTCGCTGGACTTGCGGGTGGCGACCTTTGGCTGGCTGTCACTCAGCTGCTTTTTCAGGGCGCGGATCGTGCTGCCCAGCTTGCGCGGCATCTCGCCGGCCATCATCCGGTTGAACAACGCCTGACGGCTGTCGCTGAGGCCGCCCAGCCGGCCCTGCCAATCGGCAAAGGTGGCATCGCCGCGCTGGCCCACGCCTTCCCACCATGTCTTGATGTCTGCCGGAATTTCGAACGGCGGGTAGGGCCACCCATAGGCTTCGCGCGTCGCGGCGATCAGCGCCGGATCGGTCAGCGCACCGTGGCCTTTCGAGGTGTCCTGCGCCGAACTGCCCAGGGCGATGTGGGTCTTGCAGGCAATCATCGAAGGGCGCGGATCGGTCTTGGCCGCGTCGATTGCGGCGTCGATCATCTCTGGGTCATGGCCATCAATTGCCTGCACATGCCAGCCCGACGCAGCAAAGCGCGCCATCTGGTCGGTGCTGTCAGACAGGCTGACCGGGCCGTCAATGGTGATATTGTTGTTGTCCCAGAATACCACCAGCTTGCCCAGCTTCTGGTGTCCGGCCAGCGCGATCGCCTCTTGGCTGATCCCTTCCATCAGGCATCCGTCGCCGGCGATGACATAGGTGTGGTGGTCAATGATCGTCTTGCCGAACCGCGCGCGCAGTGCCTCTTCGGCGATGGCAAATCCGACCGAATTGGCAATGCCCTGGCCCAGTGGCCCGGTGGTGGTTTCTATCCCCTTGGCATGGCCATATTCGGGGTGGCCCGCTGTGATCGCACCCCATTGACGAAAATTCCTGATCTGCTCCAGCGTCATGTCGGCATAGCCGGTCAGGTGCAGCAGCCCGTACAACAGCATTGATCCATGGCCCGCCGACAGGATGAACCGGTCGCGGTCGGGCCAGTCGGGGTTGGCGGCGCTGAATTTCAGGTGGCGCGAATACAACACCGTGGCGACATCGGCCATGCCCATCGGCATTCCGCTGTGGCCGGATTTCGCGGCGGCGACGGCATCCATGGCCAACATCCGCAAGGCGGCGGCGCGGTTCCAATGGTCGGGCGCGGTGGCGCGCAGGGCGGCGATGTCCATGGCAGATGTCCTTTGGCGGCTCTCGTTCGGTTGCATGGGTCATAACAGGTGGCGGGCCAAGATCAAGCGCGCGCGCCGGTTTGCAAGCGCCCGGACGTTCATTTCGCAGGTTGGGGGCTGAATTCGAGTTTGACTTGGGGTTAAATGCTTCACAGTACAGTCAAAACGATTCGGCCCGGTTTGCGGGCAATCAGACGCCATCGGCAAGGAACAGGACGCATGAAAGACATGAGTGAGCTTGAGCGCCGGATTTCCGCCGCGCTTGACAGGATCTCGACCCATGTGACCACGTTGCAGCGCCCGCCACCCGCCCCGGAACCGGTGATTGCGCAAGACGACGGTCTGCCCGCCGCCGCCGAACTAAAGGCCGAGCTTGAGGCCGAACGTGCGGTCACAGCCCAGCTGGAAGAGCGGGTGCGCGCGATCAAGGAAAAGCAGGATACCAAGGTGACCAGCCTAGAATCCGATCTGGCGGCGGCGCGCAACCGCATTGCTGCGCTTGAGGAAGACCTTGAAACCCTGCGCGAGGCGGGCGAGGCGCCCTCGGCGGAGGAAGCGGCTGATCTGCGCGTCGAATTGGATGCCTTGCGCGCCGAACGTGCGACCGAACGCGCCGAACTGGCCGATCTCTTGGCCCAATTGCAACCCATCGTCGAGGAGAGTGCCGGTGCCTGAGATCAAGATCACCATCGGCGGGCGTGTCTTTGACGTGGCCTGTCAGGAAGGCGAAGAACATTACCTGCAATCTGCAGCCCGGATGCTGGACGCCGAAGCCGCCGTGCTGGTGGGGCAGATCGGCCGTCTGCCGGAAAGCCGAATGTTGTTGATGGCTGGCCTGATGCTTGCCGACAAGACGGCCGGGATGGAGGAACAGGTGCGCGCCAATGCGCAATCCATCGCAGCGCTTCAGGCGCAACTGACCGCCGCACAGGCCGAAACAGCCGCACTGCGCAACGCCCCCCCGCCTGAACCGCAAAGGGTAGAGGTGCCGATCATTCCGGCATCCCTGATCGAATCCATGGCCGAAATGGCAGCCCGGGCAGAATCCATCGCGGATGACGTACAAGAACGTGCCCTCAACGCTTAAGGCGCGGGGCTGCCCCCTCTTTCTTGCCAAAAATACCTGAACCCCACCGTTGCAGCACAGTGCAACGGCGGGATTCCAAGCTCAGCCGTTGGCTTCGCGGATCTTGTCAGCGGCGGCCTTGTCAAAAGCCACGCCCTTTTCCTCGAACAGCGTGTCCAATTCGCCGGACAGCGTCATTTCGGTAATGATGTCACAGCCCCCGACAAACTCACCCTTGACGTAAAGCTGTGGAATGGTCGGCCAGTCGGAGAAATCCTTGATCCCTTGGCGGATGCCGTCGTCGGCCAGCACGTTCACATCGGCAAACTCAACACCCATGAAATTCAGAACCCCGGCCACGCGTGAGGAAAAACCACACTGGGGCATGGATTTCGTGCCTTTCATGAACAACACGACATCGTTGCTGGTCACGGTCTGTTTGATCTGGTCTTTGGCGCTCATTTTTCTTTGTCCTTTTTGCGGGCGGGCGGTTTGCCCTTCATGTAGGGGCGCAGGGCGCCATAGGTGATGAGGCCGACCAGGGCGATTGCCCCGTACAGTGGCCAGCCTTCAATCAGCGTGCTCACTCGGGGGCCTTTGTGGTCAGCGCCAGGGCGTGCAATTCGCCTTGCGCCCCATCCATCTTGCCTTTCAGTGCGGCATAGACCGCGCGCTGTTGCTGCACGCGGTTCATGCCGACGAACGAGGCATCTACAACCTCGGCGGCATAGTGGTTTCCGTCACCGCGCAGATCGGTGATCGTGATGCGGGCATCGGGAAAGGTTTCGCGGATCAGGTCTTCAATGTCCTGGGCCTGCATTGCCATGGCGTGGTCCTTTTGGTGATCAATCTCAATCTATGCTGCGGCCCCGGCCGCTTCAAGGTCGATGGTGACGGCCGGGCACAAGGGCAGGGGCCTTCGGCGGGGATATTTTCCAAGAGACCAAAGGTGGGATGGTCACTGCAGTGCCGCGGCAAAGCTGGTGCGATAGAGGTTTGACAGGGTGGCCATCGGGGTGGACGTGCCGCCGATCTGCACCGTATCACCGCCAAAGCGGCCCACGGTTGCAACCGGCACACCGGCCCTGGCGGCAGCGCTCAACAGCGCCTCGGCGGCGTCGAAGGTGCAGGACACCAGATAGCGGGCCTGATCCTCACCGAACAGGAATGCCGGATCGTCGCTGTCCAGGGTCAGACCAATGCCTGCCGATTCAGCCATTTCAAAGGCCGCCAGGGCCAGGCCGCCGTCCGACAGGTCCGTCGCGGCGGTGAACAGGGTGTGATTGTCCAGCAGGAAATCGCCATGCGCCCGTTCTGCGGCCAGATCGACCGGCGGCGCGTCGCCCTCCTCGCGGCCGAACATTTCCGCCAGAATCGCGGATTGGCCCAGATGGCCCGCGGTGGTTCCGATAAGCATCGCATAATCACCGGCGTTCGGGGTGCCCGCGATCCGCTGGTCGGGGTTGTCGATCAGGCCCACGGCACCGATCGTGGGTGTGGGCAGAATGGCGACGCCATCGGTTTCGTTGTACAGCGACACGTTGCCTGACACGATGGGCATGTCCAGCGCCGTGCAGGCGGCGCCGATACCTTCGATCGCGCCGACGAGTTGGCCCATGATCTGCGGCTTTTCGGGGTTGCCGAAGTTCAGATTGTCGGTGGCGGCCAGCGGGCGGGCGCCCACGGCGACCAGATTGCGATAGGCCTCGGCCACCGCCTGTTTGCCGCCCTCAAAGGGGTTTGCCTTGACATAGCGCGGCGTCACATCCGAGGTGAAGGCCAGCATCTTGTCGGTGCCATGCACCCGGATCACCCCGGCGCCAAGGCCGGGCACGCGCACTGTGTCGGCCATGACCTGGGTGTCGTATTGTTCGTAAACCCATTGTTTCGCCGCATAGTTGGGTGAGGTGATGAGCGCGCGCAGCCCTTCCATCGGGTCGATGTCGAGGCTTTCGGTGAAGGGCTCGGCCGGGGGGGTGGGCAGCCAGGGGCGGTCGTATTCGGGGGCATTGCCCGCCAGCGCCTTGAGCGGCAGATCGGCCTTTGTTTCGCCGTTCAGCAGAACGAGGAAGCGGTCTTCGGCGATGGTTTCGCCGACGATGGCAAAGTCGAGATCCCATTTGTCGAACACTGCCTTGGCCTGCGCCTCAAGCTCGGGGCGCAGAACCATCAGCATGCGTTCCTGGGATTCCGAAAGCATCATTTCATAGGCGGTCATGTTCGGTTCGCGCAGCGGCACCTTTTCGAGATCCAGCCGAACGCCGAGATTGCCCTTGGCGCCCATTTCGGTTGCCGAACTGGTCAGCCCCGCGGCGCCCATGTCCTGGATCGCGATCACGGCACCTGTGGCCATCAGCTCAAGGCAGGCCTCCATCAGCCGCTTTTCGGTGAACGGGTCGCCGACCTGCACCGTCGGGCGCTTTTCCTCGATGGTATCGTCGAATTCAGCGCTGGCCATGGTGGCACCGCCGACACCATCGCGGCCGGTCTTGGCACCAAGATAGACCACGGGCATACCAACACCCGAGGCGGCGGAATAAAAGATGCTGTCGGCGTCGGCCAAACCGGCGGCAAAGGCATTGACCAGGCAGTTGCCGTTATAGGCCGCGTGGAACCGCACCTCGCCGGCCACGGTGGGCACGCCGAAACAGTTGCCGTATCCGCCGACGCCCGCCACGACACCACTGACCAGAGATCGGGTTTTCGGGTGCGACGGCACCCCGAAGGACAGCGCGTTCATCGCAGCCACGGGCCGCGCGCCCATGGTGAACACGTCGCGAAGAATGCCGCCCACACCGGTGGCCGCACCTTGGTAAGGCTCGATATAACTGGGGTGGTTGTGGCTTTCCATCTTGAAGACGATTGCCATTTTTTTGCCGTCGGGGCCTTCGCCGATGTCCACCACACCGGCGTTTTCACCCGGCCCGCAGATCACCCGGGGGCCAGTTGTGGGCAGGGAGCGCAGCCACTTCTTCGACGATTTGTAAGAACAATGTTCGTTCCACATGGCCGAAAAGATGCCCAGTTCGGTAAATGTGGGCGGGCGTCCGATGATGTCGAGAATGCGCTGATATTCGTCGGGTTTCAGGCCGTGGGCCGCGATCAGGTCGTTTGTTATGGTTGGTTCTTGCATGGTGTGTCCCCCAAGGCCTGCTGTCTTTTAATGTGGACAGGCCGCGGGGGAAAGGCCCGACCACGGGTGCCGCGACCGGTGCGGGCAATGCACGCAAGATGGCAAGGCATCCCGGCGAAAAAAAAGGCCGAGCACAAAGGCTCGGCCGTGAGTCCAACAGGGAGGTAGAAGTCAGAGGACGCAAAGCGCCGCTGCTGCCTTCTGGTTAGGCAAGTAAGCCCGCCGATTGTGCGGTTCAAGAACAATTCCTGGTTCTTGCTGCAATGCGGCTATGCATCTGTTGCATGTCAGCCATAATGCGGGGCAATTTTGCCTACTGCCTACTGCCTACTGCCTACTGCCTACTGCCTCAGCCGCTGGCGATGGGCGGCCAGTTCATCCACCACGAAATCGCGGAAGGCCTGAATGCGTTTTGATTGTCGCAGCTCTTCGGGATAGGCGAGAAACACCGGCACCTCGGCGCTTTCCACATCGGGCAGCACACGCACCATTTTGGGAAAATCCTCAATCAGGTAATCGGGAAGAACCCCGATGCCCAAACCGGCCAGCACCGCCTGCAACACGCCGAAATAGTTGTTCACCGTCAGCAGCGACGGGATGTCATGGGTCATCAGTTCCTGCACCAGAACCGCCCCTGCGGCGACCTGGGCCGACGAGGTGGCCTGACAGATCAGCCGGTGAACGCTTAGGTCTGACATTTGCGTGGGGGTGCCGCTCTGGGCCAGATATTCGGGCGTGGCGTAAAGGCGCATGTGGACGGCGAACAGCCGCTTGCGGATCAGGTCGGCCTGGCTGGGCTCTTTCATGCGGATGGCGACATCGGCTTCGCGCATCGGCAGGTCCAGCACCCGTTCATCGAGGATGAGGTCAATCTTCATGTTCGGATATTTGGCATAGAGTGCCGGCATCCGCGGCGCGAGCCAGAGCGAGCCGAAGCCGGTGGTCGTGGTGACCCGCAATTCGCCAAACACCTCTTCTTCGCTGTCCTTGATGCGGGCGGCGGCTGTGTCCAGCCGACGCGCCATCGCCTTTGTCGCATCGTGCAGCAGTTCACCCTGTTCGGTCAGAATCAGCCCGCGGGCGTGGCGGTGGAACAGCGTGGTGTTCAACGATTCCTCAAGCGCGCGAATCTGGCGCGACACAGCCGATTGCGACAGGTGCAGGGCATCGCCCGCATGGGTCAGGCTGCCCGCCTCGGCCACTGCGTGAAATATTCTGAGCTTGTCCCAGTCCATGATGTTTCCGATCTGACCTTGTCAGCGCTAACGACTTGCCACCTGTTACTTGCCCCTTAGCACGGATTGCAAACGGCAGGGTGATGCGAATTGATTTTGTAGGTCAGGTTTTTTGACCTATGATGCAAGGGCAATTGAAGGCGGGGAGGGCCTGAAATGCGCGAAGATGTAACACTGCACGACCGCTATGATCTGACCAGGCAGGATGTGCTGCTGAACGGCACCCAGGCATTGGTGCGTTTGATGCTGATGCAAAAGGCGCGTGACCGCGCCGCAGGGCTGAACACGGCCGGATATGTCACCGGGTATCGCGGTTCGCCCCTTGGGGCGGTGGATATGGTGATGGCCCAGGCGACAAATGTTCTGACGCCCGCCGACATCCGGTTTCAGCCCGGCCTGAACGAAGATCTTGCCGCCACCGCGCTGTGGGGCACCCAGCAGGCCGAATTGCGCGGCGAGGGGCGATTCGATGGCGTCTTCGGGCTGTGGTATGGCAAGGGGCCGGGGGTGGACCGGTCAGGCGATGTGATGCGCCACGCCAACATGGCGGGCAGTGCGCCGCACGGTGGTGTGCTGATGGCGATGGGCGAT
>JAACVA010000328.1:901-1339 GCA_009992615.1 Rhodobacterales bacterium | reverse complement strand
AATTCGGCGATCTCGGCCTGACGTGCCTTCGGCACCCCGCCGAGTTTCAGCACGCCGGTCGTCCCGCAATAGCGCAGTACGGCGTATTTCACGGCGCGCAGGCTGATCACGCGCTCGGCCCCACCATCGACGACCGGCATGGTGGAGACCGTTGCGCCATGGCTGATCACCATGTTGATCTCGTCACCATCCTCGTAGGGTCCGAGGCGGCAATAGTCGCCTTGCAGATCCGCGCGGAAAATTTCGGCGATGCGGGCACGGAAGGCCTCGATCCTGGCATCGGTCAGGTCGGCCCCGACGCCACGCTCAGGCCCGGCAAATTCGGCCAGCGCCGGTGGTGCCTGCAGCGCTTTGAAATCCGCCGCCGCCTCGAAGACCGCAGGGTGGTGCAGATAGACGCGCAGCGCCACATGCTTGGGCTCATGGCTTTGCGGCAGT
>JAACVA010000328.1:330-814 GCA_009992615.1 Rhodobacterales bacterium | reverse complement strand
TCGCCCAGCTCGGAAATCCGGTGCAGATCCGCCACCAGCCCCTTGAAATACTCGGTCAGTTTGCCGCGCGCGTCCCGCGCATCGTCGTCGAGCGCTGTCAGCTCAAAACCATCAGTTCCGGCGGCGTGCCGTTCGATCAATTCCCGCATCAGGCCCAGATCGATGGTCTTGAGGAATTTGAGGTTCACGAATTTCCTGATGTCTTTCCCCATGACTTTGCTCCGCGCGCATGAATTGATGTTCCCCAAAAGTTCTAACCGAGCAGACAACCTTGAGTCGAGTCCGGAAATCAAAATGCACCGGTGGGACGGCTTCCAGAATGCATGAGTAGAAGCCTTGGGAACGACCTCGATTTCCAAGGCTCACCGCATGAACCGCCCGAACCCACTGCCGCCCGACCAGATGACACCCATTGAGCGCCGCGCCGAGCTGTGCGGCCTGCTGGCGCTGGGGCTGGTCCGGCTGCGGATGCGGGAGGGCGGCG
>JAACVA010000328.1:0-318 GCA_009992615.1 Rhodobacterales bacterium | reverse complement strand
AGACTGGAGAACGTTGCCTACACTATGCCGCCGACCAGAGCGCACATGCAGCTCCAACTCGCAGGAGAACCGCATGACAAAGCCCAACCGGCCCCTCAGAACGTCCACCGGGCGTTCCGATCCACCTGATGGCGGACCGCGCTTCATCCCCGCGCGCCTGGCCGCCCTGAAATCCATGTCCGTCACCGAACTGAAGGCCGAGTGGCAAACCCTCTTTGACACGACGGCACCGAACAACAGCCGGGCATTCCTGGAAAGCCGGTTGGCCTACCGCATCCAGGAGCTGACCCATGGTGGCCCCGATCGCGAAACCCGGCG